>JAFGNG010000089.1 GCA_016927125.1 Planctomycetota bacterium
CATTCGGAGGCCGCGTTTCATTAACGCGCCTGAGATTGGCTATCAATCGAAAGAACCCTTACCCATGCCCAAGCTTATCTTCCTGCCTTCAAATAAAACCGGGATAATCGAGTGCGGCAAGACCATCCTCGACGCTGCCCGCAGCGCCGGGGTCAGTTTGCCGGTACGATGCGGTGGCAAGGGCACCTGCGGCAAGTGCCGCGTACGGATTGTTGAAGGTGATTATAAAGGCGGTCTGGGCAAAGAGGAAGCGCTTACAAAAGCGGAAATCGCCTCGGGCTGGCGCCTTGCCTGTTGCACAACTGTAAACGGTGATCTCGTGGTCGAGGTTCCGGAACAGCCTGTCGGGGGAGTCATGCTTACGGATTTCGGCGAAACCACAGTTTCACTAAATCCTCAAATCAAGGCCGTGACTGCCACAGTTCCGGCGGCCTCCCTAGCCGATCAGTCCTCGGATCTCAAGCGTTTGTCGAGGGCAATCGGACAGGAGATCTCACCCTCTACCCCCATCGAGATCACCCGCCTCCTGCCAAAGCTGCTGCGGGAAACCGCCACTGTGACCGCGGTGCTCTGGGGAGAGGAGCTGATCGATATTATTCCTCATGGCAAGCAAGACAAGGATTTCAAACCCGCAGTCCTCGGCCTGGCGGTTGATGTCGGCACCACCACCGTCGCCGGGGTGCTGCTGGATCTATTGAGTGGCGATGATCTGGCGACCGCGAGCCGCCCCAACCCGCAGGCGACTCATGGGGATGATGTCTTGAGCCGCATCGCCTACGCCAGCCGGGGAGAGGATGAACTTCAAGAAATGCAACGGCTCATCACCACCGCGATTGATGAGATTGCCAGTGAGACCACTGGCGTTGCCGGGGTAAAGGCAGAAAACATTTATGAAATCGTGGCGGCCGGCAACACCACCATGCATCACCTTCTCCTGGGGATCAATCCCCAGTCAATCGGGGTGATTCCCTTTGTCCCGGCGAAGCGGGGCGCGCTCTCCGTCTGCGCCAGTGAGATCGGGATGCAACAATCCGCGCCATGCGGGCGACTGTACGCAGCTGCAAATGTCTCGGGTTATATTGGCGGGGATATCACGGTAGGTTTGCTGGCCCATCGGATCCATGAGGATGACAGAAAGCTCCTCTATATCGATATCGGCACCAATGGCGAGGTGGTTTTGCGCGCGGGCGCAATAACCTACGGTTGCAGCACTGCTGCCGGGCCGGCCTTTGAAGGTGCCAGGATTTCCCGCGGCATGTGCGCCACCACCGGAGCGGTGAATTATGTGAAAGCGGATCTGGACGGCGGGGATTTAATTATCCAGACCATCAATGCTGCCCCGATTGAGGGCATCTGCGGCACCGGGTTGATCGATGCGGTGGCCGCCCTCCTCGAACTCGGGGTATTGGATGAAACCGGGAGATTGCTAAATGCCGGGGAATTACCAGCCAACTTGCCGGAAGCTATCCGCCAACGGCTGGATTATTCCGAGAGTGCACCGAGGTTTATCCTGTCATCTCCGGGAGGTAATCAGGATGACAAGGTAGCGCTTACTGCCAGGGATATCAGGGAGATGCAGCTTGCCAAGGGGGCGATCGCCGCCGGGATAACCACTCTCCTTGAAACCGCCGGGATCCAGCCGCAGGATCTTGACGAAGTTATGCTCGCCGGGGCCTTCGGTTCCTTCTTGCGTCCTGAAAGCGCCCGCCGCGTGGGTTTGTTACCCTCAGGAATCGCCTCGGAGAAGATCCGCTCAATCGGCAATGCGGCACTCGCGGGAGCGCGGGCAATTCTCTTGAACCGGGAAGAACGCGCCAGCAGCGAAGCCCTGGCGCGGGAGGTAAAGTATATCGAACTCTCTTCGCACCCCGGTTTTCAGGATGCCTTTGTCGAAGCCATGCAGTTTCCCGGTAGCTAAAACCCCCAACCTGTGATATTATTCCACCAGAAAACCTATGGTTGCCACGAGTTAAACTCTTGTTATTGGAGGGTAAATGTGGAGCCGGTTCGCAACCCGGCGGTAACCACAGACAAGAGAGTCTGTGCTACTGATGATTTTAAGGTAAGATGATGAATTCTGAATATTGGCCGCGCGCTATTATCCATGTCGATATGGACGCCTTCTTCGCCAGCGTGGAGGTATTGGATAATCCCGAGCTTAAAGGCAAGCCGGTAATTGTCGGCAGCCCCCCGGAAGAACGGGGCGTGGTCGCGGCAGCTTCTTATGAAGCGCGCAAGTTCGGCATCCACTCCGCCATGCCGATGGCAAACGCCGTCCAGCGCTGCCCGCATGGGGTCTTCCTGCGCGGCCGGGGTTGGAGGTATGGTGAAATCTCAAAGCAGCTCCGCGAGATCTTCCTTCGCTTCACACCCAAGGTAGAGGCCGTCAGTATTGACGAGGCCTTCCTGGACATTACTGGCAGCCAGCGCCTCTTCGGCACTCCCAGGGAGATTGGCCAGAAGATCAAGCAAATCGTCTTGCATGAAACCGGGTTGACCGCTTCGGTCGGGATTGCCCCGAATAAGTTTGTGGCGAAAATAGCCAGTGATTTGGAAAAACCCGACGGCTTGGTAATTATTCCCGCCGGGGAAGTCTTTGACCGCTTGGGCCCGCTCTCGATTGAACGGATCTGGGGGGTGGGCAAGAAGACTGCCAAAAGTCTGCACCAGCTCGGGATCAGGACAATTGCACAACTGCGCTGCTGGCCGCGCGAGGAACTGATCAGGCGGTTCGGGGCGACCGGGGAACATCTCGCCAGCCTGTGCCAGGGCGAGGACTCCCGTGCGGTTGAGCAGAGAGCCGCCGCCAAGAGCATTTCGCATGAAATTACCTTTCATATCGACATTATGGAAATAGAGAAACTCAAGGAGACGATTATCATTCTGGCTGACAAGGTGGCAGCCCGGATGCGCGCAGCCGGGGTGGTGGGACGGGTAGCCTTCCTCAAGGTGCGCTACAGCGATCTCAGTATTATCACCCGCCGAGGTTCCCTACCCGAACCGTCCTCCCTTGCTGAAACCATAAGCCAGGTCGCGATTACCATGCTTATTGAGAAGACCGAAGCCGGCAAAAGGCCGATCCGGCTGGTCGGGGTGGGCATGGCGGATTTGACAGATGAGAATAAGGAGGTACAATCTAGCCTCTTCGGTAAAGCCCAACGCCAGCGCGCCGAAGCGGTGGAACGGGCGGCTGACCGGATCCGCAATAAAATCGGCAAAGGTGCTATTATGCGCGGCCTGCAGGTCCCGCATCCTGAGAGCAAGGAAAACAAAACAAATAAAGGCTATCAACAACTAAGCGACTGATAGTGAGATACAACCACCAGAAAGGTTTAACCTCAATGGAACTTAAGCAACCGATCGCGGCAATTGTCTTTGACATGGACGGCGTACTCTTCGACACCGAGCCGTTGCATATGAAGGCCTGGAACCAGTCTTTGATAACTCTGGGCGCTGGCCAGGAGTATGATCGCGAATTTTATAATTCCTGGGTAGGCAAGACCGATGTGACTCTGGGCGATTATCTGGAAGAAAAACATCCCGCTCTCAAGGGCGAAGGCCGGGTCGGTTACCATACCCGCAAGGGTGAACTCTTCCGCGAAATCTTGAAAGCGGAACTGGTCCCCTTCCCCGGCGTCCCGGAAGGATTGGAGAGGCTGGGCGCGCAACTGCCCCTGGCGGTAGCGACCTCCTCGCACCGGGTTGATATTGAATTGATGCTGGAAATCACCGGTCTGAAGCATATTTTCCAGGCTTCCTGCACCTATAACGATGTCAACAACCACAAGCCGCACCCGGAGCCGTATCTGCACGCGGCGGAACGCCTGGGAGTCAAACCGGAAGAGTGCATCGCGTTGGAAGACTCTCCGGGGGGAGTTAAATCAGCAAAGGCGGCGGGAATGCTTACCCTGGGAATTAAAAGCACCTTTGACGCCGAGACCCTGAAGAAAGCGGATTATATTTTCAGTACCACAGTGGAAGCCATAGAGTGGATAGAAAAACAACTTCTTGCTAAGAAGATGGGATAAGAAATGCTGGTTATTGATATCGGCAACAGCTCAACCCGCCTGGCCTTGTATCAAAAAAACAAGTATGTAACCCGCCTGGCGTTGCGGACAGCAGACCTGGATCTGGAAAGCCTTTATGACTGGCTCGGGGCGTTGCCGCAATACTCCGGCAATGCTGCTATTGCCAGCGTCTCCGGTAAAGCTTGCGAAGCAGTCCAGGGGGTGCTCTCAACAAACCATTGTCACTCTGTCCTCGTGCTTGATCCCACCAGGCACAGGATTATCCCGCATGATCTGCTTACCCCTGAAACTACCGGAGTGGACCGACTCTGCGCCGCGCGCGCGGCCTGGGAATATGAAAAACAGGCAACCGTGGTGGTCGATGCCGGGACCGCCATCACGATTGACGCGGTTGATAATGACGGCGTCTTTCTCGGCGGGGCTATCCTGCCGGGCGGGGAATTATGGCTGCGGTCGCTCCATACGGAAACCGCCCAACTCCCGGAGGTGGATTTGAAAGCGGCAATCTCCTCCACTCCGGAACAGGGACGTAGCACAGCAGAAGCCCTCTACGCCGGGTTGGCGGTCGGGCTCCCCGGGGCGGTTGCCAGCCTGGTGCAGGCGCACCGGCGAAGGCTTGACGGCAAAGCAGAGCTGGTCATTACCGGGGGCGCTGGGGAGTGGCTGCGGGATTCCCTGAAACTGCCCGCGAAGCTCTGCCCGGACCTAGTACTTGATGGCATCCGCTTTGCCGCAACTTCAATCATGGAAGGCAGTGATGGCTAAAGTTCAGCAGGAAGTCATGCGCGCGTGCCGGTTGGGACTTGGCGGCATAGTTCAGCTCTGGTGCCGTGGTGACAGCCTGGTAGAGGCCCTCCCCCGCCTCGTAGTCAACCCTGATGGACAACCGATTAAACCTGTTGGCAAGGGGAAATTCCAGCACGGGATCCTGCGCGGCGAGAGTGGCGATATTGACGAGATCCTACTGGCCTGGACCGAGTGGGGCGCGGAGCTCAACTGCCATGGCGGCAGCGCCTGCGCGACCGCAGCCCTGCGCCTTTTGCAAGAAAATGGTTTTAAAGAAATCTCTCCTGAAAATTGGTGGTTTGAGAGTGCGAAGGCGGGCAGGATCTCCCTGGCTGAATGCGAAGCCCGCCTGCGCCTGCCCCAAGCGGTGACCCCACTGCAAGTAAGGCTGCTCAGCCATGCTCTGCAATTAGAGAAATCTGTCCAGGAATGGATCGATCATCTCAGCGAAGTAGAGCAAAATTCATCCTTGGAACTGCTGGAAAAGTGGATAGCTGCTTATGCGGGTGATCAGATTATTTTGAAAAAACATGTGGTGGCGGTAGTCGGTGCGCCGAATGTGGGCAAGAGCACCCTCTTCAATGCGTTGCTCTCGCTTGACCGCGCCATGGTGAGCGAGCTGGCCGGCACCACCCGCGACGCAGTCCGGCAAAACCTGATTCTGGACGGCCTCTCGGTGGAACTGGTCGATACTGCCGGACTCTTGGAGAAGGCAGCAGGAGCGGATGCCGAGGCGGTCAGGAGGGCCAGAGAGATTCTGCAGGCAGCGGAGTTATGCCTGCTGATCCTGGACGGCAGCCGGGAATTCACAGATGAAGACCGCCATGCCTGGCAGGCCTGCCAGGGGGTTCCAACCCTGGTAATAATCAACAAAAATGACCTCCCGCAGGTTCTTACCGAAGCGGAATATCATCAGGAAGGGATAAAAAATATTGACCTCAAGCTCTCCGCTCTTGAAGATAGGGAAGTGGGGCGGCTGGCTGAAATGGCGGCTACGAAGCTCTGGGGAGAGCATTCCCCCTGGGCCAAGACTTCAGTAGACAATTTACACTCCGGGATAATTACCGCCCGGCAGTTCCGGCACCTGGCCTCGGCGCGGGATTCTCTTGCCGCAGGTGACATGAAAGCAGCAGCGGGGAGCATGCGTAAAATTATTAAAACAGAGGTTGCAGAGCTTGACGCAATCAGGGAAGAGCTAAAACCAAGCCGCCAGGCTTGACCCGTCTAGTTAGATGCGAGGGCTAGCAGATGTTAATTAAGCGAAGCATGGGCATAGCGACTGCAATTTTGATGTTGCTTGCCAGCGGTTGCGTGGTGCAATCAATCAATCCCTATTGCACCGATGAATCCGTGATCGAACCCCCGGCAGATCTTCTGGGCGAATGGCAGCCGGTGATTCCTGACGAGGCGCAAGCAACCACCCCACCTCAGAAAAGCTGGACCTTTGAGAAACAGAAAATACTTACCTACGGTGAGAATGATATCCCCGCCTGGCTGGATTCCTGGTATTTCAAAATTGATGGCCAGTTATATCTTGATACCAGAGCCTCCGAACCGGATGAAAAGCAGATGAATGGCTGGTATTTTTTCCACGTAACCCCGGTTCATGTCCTTTCCAAGGTAGAACTCAAGGGCGACATGCTTGAAATCTCCCCTTTAAGCTATGACTGGATGAAACAAGCAGTTCAAGATAATAAGATCGTAGTTACTCACGTTG
This sequence comes from Planctomycetota bacterium, assembly GCA_016927125.1. GTDB lineage: Bacteria > Planctomycetota > SZUA-567 > SZUA-567 > JAFGNG01 > JAFGNG01. Next base: position 6,532 of record JAFGNG010000089.1, read on the forward strand.
AAAAAGAATCCCGGCCTAATCTCGAAGAAAGCTTTATCTTATCTGCTATTAAATTTCAGGGAGATTATCTCTTCACTGCTTCGCCTCAGGAATGGGAAGCGTTTTTAGAAAAATATGCTGAAGAACCCGGCGTATTCCCCAGCCAGGAAACCGGGGAGATCCACCTTAAATTTAAAAAGGTTGTGAAAGAAGAACCAAAAGACCAGGAAAATGTTGAAACTCCTTTCTTGGAACTTGACAAGACTGATAATCCGGAGTAACACACCATGACAAAATCCCGCAAAGACGCAGCTTGGGTAAAGGCAACCCTCGAACGGCTAGCCCAAGAGATCTTGGCTGCAACGGCTAACGAGTCGGCGCTGGTGGTAGTAGGCATCCGCACACGCGGGTCGGTGCTGGCCGAACGCCTGGCCGCGAGCCTCCAAACCGCCGGGCGGGAGATCGCTATCGGCCACGTCGATGTAACGCTCTACCGCGACGACATTAATAACGGGGGCGGGCGCAAGGCCATCGGCGCGAGCGACATGCCCTATAACCCCGAGGGTAAGACCATTATCCTCGTGGATGATGTGCTCTCAACCGGCAGGACAGTCCGTGCGGCCATTACCGAGATCATGGATTTCGGCCGCCCTGCCCGGATTCTGCTCCTGGCATTTATCGACCGCGGCGGGAGAGAGTTGCCTATCCAGCCTGACTTCACCGGCGAAACTCTCAAGGTTGCAGTGGACAAGAAGCTCCAGCTCCGGGTCAAAGAGATTGATGGCGAGGATGCGGTGGAAGAAGAATAAACTAAATAATTTTTATCTTCATTAATGAAAAAATAAGCAGTTTTAAGCTATACTTGTTCCTGATTACTCACCCAACTTAATGGAGGAAGACGGCTATGAAGTGGACGCGCAAGCATCTGCTTGGCTTGGAAGACCTCTCCGCCGAAGAGATTATGCATGTGTTGGAAACGGCTGACTCTTTCAAGGAAGTCTCCACTCGCTCCATCAAGAAAGTCCCGGCTTTACGCGGCAAGACGGTGGTCACCCTCTTCTTCGAACCCTCCACCCGCACCACTACCTCCTTCGGACTCGCAGCCCGGCGGTTGAGCGCGGACGTGATCAGCGTTGGCGGCCAGATGTCCTCGTCCGTCAAGGGCGAGACGCTGGTGGACACGGCCCGGAACGTCGAGGCCATGGGCGTGGACATCATGGTCGTGCGCCACCAAGCCGCGGGCGCCCCCCTGCTGCTCTCGCAGAAATTGGATTGTAGCGTGGTCAATGCCGGCGACGGCGCGCATGAACACCCTACCCAGGGGCTGCTGGACATCTACACAATTCGTGAAATGTGCGGCAAGCTCGAAGGCCTCAAGGTTGGGATTGTAGGGGATATCACCCACAGCCGGGTTGCCCGCAGTGATATCTGGGGTTTGCAGAAACTCGGCGCCGAAGTTTTTGTTACCGGCCCGGCCACGCTGGTGCCGAAGGATATAGATAAACTGGGTGCGACCGTGATTGACGACATGGATACGCTGGTGGAAACCTGCGATGTCATCAACATGCTGCGCATCCAGTTCGAGCGCCAGGAAGAAGCCTACCTCCCCAGCGCGCGCGAATACTCCCGCCTCTTCGGCTTGAATGCCAAGCGGATGCAGAAGGCGAAACCGAACGTAATCATCATGCACCCCGGACCCATCAACCGCGGGTTGGAGATCTCACCCGAGGTGGCCGACGGCAATAAGAGCGTTATCCTGCGGCAGGTAACCAACGGCCTGGCCGTGCGGATGGCAGTGTTGTACCTGGTCGCGGGCAGTGAATAAGTAAAGGGTAGTTAGCGGGAAGTGGACATTTAACGGTACGGGGCTATTTTTGTCAGAGAAGGAAACCGAACGCCATGCCTGATCTCCTGATTAAAAACGGGACGATTATCGACCCTTCACAGAAGCTCAACAAGAAGCTGGATCTCCGCGTCCGGGGGGGGGTGATCGCGGAGATCGGGCCGAAACTTGCGGGTGACGAAGAAGTTATTGACGCCAAGGGCCTGGCCATAACTCCGGGGCTCATTGACGCGCATGTGCACCTGCGCGAACCCGGCAACGAAGATGAAGAAACCATTGCTTCGGGCTGCGCCGCGGCAGTCGCGGGAGGCTTTACCTCGGTCGCCTGCATGCCGAATACGGACCCGCCCATGGACAGCGAGGCTGCGGTCAGCTTTGCCTGCCTGCAGGCCCAGAAGGCAGGCTTGTGCAATCTCTATCCGGTAGGTGCCATTACCAAGGGCCGCGAAGGCAAGGAGCTTGCCGAAATGGGCTCGATGGCGCGCGGCGGCGCGGTGGCCTTCAGCGATGACGGCTCCGCGGTTCCCACCGCCGGGGTTCTGCGCCGGGCCATGGAATACGCCCGGATGCTTGACAAACCTATCCTTGAGCACTGTGAAGACCGCTCCCTTTCCCAGAAGGGCGTGATGCATGAAGGCGTAGTCAGCACCCAACTCGGGCTGGCGGGGATTCCCGCGGAAGCGGAAGAGGTTATTGTGGCGCGGGATATCATGCTTGCCCACCTGACCGGGGTTCGCCTCCATCTCCAACACCTCTCTACCGCCGGCAGCGTAGAGTTTGTCCGCAATGCGAAGGCGCACGGTACGGCCGTCACCGCCGAGGTTACCCCGCACCACTTGCTGCTGGCCGATACCTCCATCCACAATTACGAGCCCAGCTTCAAGATGAATCCGCCCCTGCGCACGATGGC
>JAFGNG010000090.1 GCA_016927125.1 Planctomycetota bacterium
CCACGCCGAAAGGCTCACTATCCAGCACCCCACCCGCCAGGAACCCATTACCTGTCAGGCCCCACTCCCGACCTACTGGCCGAAGGTTTGATTTTATTCAACCTAATTTTATTGGGATTTAAAGGCGAAGATACCGGAGTACCTCCGGCAGCGGGATATTGTTGCCGATGGCGTCTTCGCCATAGCCGTTTTGGGCCAGAAGTTCCAGATCCGCCAGCACCCGCCGGTCACCTTCGAAGGTAACCTCGATCTCCGAGAGGATATCGATCTTGCCTACCGCCAGCAGGTGCGCCACCGCGTCAGTACAAAATTGCAGCAGGGTCTCGCCATGATTAGAGGCAACTTCTTCCAGGTCGAGGATGGGGATATAAAGGACAATTTTATTCATCGCGACCAGATGTTGTAAAGCCCCCAGTGCCCGAACGCGGATCTCCTCGGGGGGACCACAGGAATTATCCCCCACCATGCTGGAGATTTCTTCTCCGATAGCATGCCGTTTCTCCGCGTTGATCTTTTCATTGGCGCGGAATAACTCCAGCGGGGTGGAAGCATCGTAAGTTTCATCCCCGAGATGCATCACCACCTCGCTGCCATAATGCAGCACAATCTTCGAAACCAGGGTGGATGGGCGCACATGGAAGCCGCGGTAACGTGGCACCGGGACCGTAACCTTCTCCACCTTGGCGTACCGTTTCAACATCCGGTGGCAGAGGTTGCGGGCGCTCTTGAGGTAGCGGCTGGCATAGGAGAGAAAAGATTCCATCAGGATCTTCAGCAGCATTTCCGGGTTGACAAACGGCCTGGACAAGGTGGTGGAATCGGAAGCGCAGAAGCGGACATGGCGCTCGTAGAAATGCACAAAGGCCGTCGCCAGCTCCAGCAGGTGGTAGATAACGCTGACATGCCCACGCAAGACCTTCAAGTCGGGATCAAAGTCTTCCGTGTCGGTATCGAGCACATGGGTATCATAAAGCGACTGCAGGTTATGGAACTCCTGCTGGAGGCGGCGCAATTCCTTTTCACCAATTGGATCAGGAACGCACGCCGCGTAGTCCTTCGGGGCAACTGTATCCGGCACATGCAGCAGCTTACTGGCGGCGGCAAGATTGAGAAACACCGTGGCCAGTCCCGTAACTGTCTCCTCGGCGGAGATAACATGCCGGGAAGCGCGATCGCTGGTTAAGTATCCTTTCGGCAGCTCTTCCTTGAAAATGCCGGGTTCGGGGATGTCTTCCGGCAGCGGCAGCTCAAGGTTGCGGGCTTCCTGCGCCATACGCGCGGCCAGCAGGAATAATACACTGCCGGAGAAGAAGAGCATTTCATCAAAATCAGATTCCAGATCACCCTCCACCTCGAGGAGGTGGTAGCGGGGGATAGAGTGCTGCAGGTGCAGCAGCATGTAACATACATCCGAGAAAAGCTTGAGGCTGGCAACCAGTTCGCGAAAGACAAACCAGCGTTGATTGTTGCGCGCGCGGTAGGCGTCGAGCAGCTCTTCCATCTGGGTTGCTTGAGAAAGAACCGCCCCCAGAAGGGGGCGGGTAAGGATTTTGGGGTCCATGTTTTCGCGCTCAAGGAAGAGCGAGAGCCGCAACAGTTCCTGGGCGCGTTCCGAGATCAAGCCATGGAACCGCTCTTTGGGAATTATCAATGATTCCATTTTCGCCTTCCCTACTGCCTGCAGAGGAATCAAGGGATAAATTTCTGCGTCGGCTTCAGGTCAATGATAAACTGGGCAATCAGCTTGGCCGCGTTTTCCGCATCCTTGAGGCTAATCACCTCCGCCGGGGAATGCATATACCGGTTCGGGATGCTGACCAGGGCCGCTGCCTTGCCTTCCCGGGTAATCTGCATGGCGTTGGCATCGGTGCCGGTGGCGCGCGGCTCGGCCTGGATCTGGATTTTCACCCTGGCCTTCTTCGCCGCTTTTTCCAGCAGGTCGCCAAGCACGGGATTGATGTTGGGCCCCCGCCCGACAATCGGCCCGCCGCCCAGCTTGATATCCCCGACCATGCTCTTGTTGACATCCGGGCAGTCGGAGGCAAAGCCGACATCTACCGCGATCCCCACATCCGGGTCCAAGCCAAAGGCGGAGGTCCGCGCCCCGCGCAGGCCCAGCTCCTCCTGGACAGTGGCGACGGAGAATACCGCGGCGGGGAATTTCTTGCCTTGGAGGAGCCGCAGCACCTCGGCAACCACGAAGGAGCCGATGCGGTCATCAAAGCCCCGGCCGGCAGCCAGACCGTTGCGCAACTCGGCAAAACCCGTATCAATGGTAGCGACATCACCGATCTCTACCACCTTCTCAGCATCCTTCTTGTCTTTCGCGCCAATATCAATCCAGAGGTCGCTGATCTTACTCTTGCCCTTGTCGCGTTCTTCCTGGGTCATGAGATGCAGGGGTTTGACCGCGATCACTCCGGGGATATCGCCCTTACGGGTATGGATATTGATGCGCGAGCCCTGCAGGAGAGGCACATTGACCCCGCCGACCGCGGCGAAAGCGATAAAGCCGTTATCGTTGATATAGGTGACCATCAGCCCGATCTCATCGCAATGCCCGGCCAGCATCACCCGCGGGCGGCCGGTTTCATTCAGCAGCCCCCAGGTATTGCCATGGACATCGGTTTCAACCTTGTCGGCATACTTTTTCATATAAGACCGGACGATCTTGCCAACCGGCTGCTCGTAACCACTGGGGCTGGGTTGGGCCAATATAGCTTTCAGAAATTTCATTGATGCCGCATTCATATCTTGCCCTTTCATGAAAAGCGCTTGGTATAACAGGGTTTTATTTTAAGCAAGCTCGGGTAAAAAACCTTTTCAGCCATTCTGATTACCTTTGTCGCACCGGGGGATTAATCCCCTGCATCTTCCTCAAAAGTTTAAGAGGCGGCCCTGCGGTCGTCAAGACTCAAGCCGGGCAAGCTATCCGGGAACTGTCTTTTTGTAATCCGCCCTACCCCCTTGCCATTTCCGCAGGTGGATGTTACAATCCCTGCCTGAATAAACTAAGGGAGCAGTTGCATGAATTCAGGGAAAATTCCCCTTGTGGCAAGATACCTTATGATCTGCGTGATGGCCGGGTGTGCAGCCCTGCTGCTGGCCGGCTGCAGCCGCCCGAAAATATCCTTTACCGCCAAGACTGAGATCCAACCCAACGGCCAGACCGGTCGCGCCGTGGTGATCACCTGCAAAGCCGCCAATGAGAACGAAACCCCGCCGAACCTGACTGATTTTATTCGCCTTCCCGAGGTGAAAAAATACCAGAATTTTTCCCCTCTCCCGGAGGGTGTCTCTTTCAGCGGGATCTTTGCCTCGCCCGCGGAGGTGCCGGTGGATTTCATGAAGCTGACCACCGGCTATGATGTCTGGGCCCAGAACCGGCTGCGCCTCCGTCAGAATAACTATGTCCTCTTGTCAACCTTTGAATTCGAAGAACGGGTAGAGGACATTGTCGAGCGCCCGGAAGCGGAGGAAGCCCTCGCACAAGGTGTCAGCCTGATCAGCGAGGCGGTTATCTCTGGCTTTGACGGCTGTTATGGCGAACAGTATGATCTCAGCCAGTTGGATGAGTACCTGCGGAAAACCATCCCTGAGTTGTCCCGCCGCTTGTACCAAGTACTCTGGGAAATCCGGCGCAGCCGGCGCGGCGGGCTGGACCTGGAGTTGGAGGTCCAGGAATGGGATCGCCGTTTGCGGCAGGAGCTGAGCAACTACGGCCTCTACCTGGAACCCCTGACCTCGGAGGAGGATCGCCAGCTCAATGAAGCGCGGGCGTGGGAATTTCTCGATAAAAAGCTCCGCGAACTCGCCATTCCCCGCCAGCCTGAAATTCCGCCGCTCCGGGCGGAAATCCTGCGCAGTACTGAAAAGCAACAGGAACTTTTCCGGCAAATCGAGATGTCGGTCAAGGAAAGCTTCGGCTCCATGGAATATTTCTTCAAACAGCTCGATCCTCTGATCCCGGTTATTTTCGGCGCTTTCTTTGAACAACGGCTGATTTTTAACCATGCCGAACCCAGCTTCACTTTCCATTTTCAGATCTACCTGCCCGGCCATATCATGCAGACCAACGGGGTGCGGGATATTGACGGCTCCATCCATTGGCGTTTCACCGGCGAGGATCTGCACCTGACCGGATATCCTATGTGGGTGCGGTCGGTCGGGATTGATATGCAAAAAGCCCAAAGCCTGGGCCTGGTTGGCTTTCCCCTGAACCTGGTGAATTTGGACCGCTTTCTCAAGACAATAACTACTTCGGGCGCGCCTGATAAAAATCTGATAGCGCTTTTGGATAAATGTGTTGCGCAAAAATCCCTGGCTCCCTTGCGCGCAGCCGCGGGCGAAAAAACGCCAACAGCGTCGGCAGGTAATAACCCGAATACTTTCGCGCAAAGGGCTGATGCTCTCCTCAAGCTCCTGGAGGAATTCCTGGCCGCGAACCTGGAAGGCAAGCAACCCGGCCCGGAGGGATATGATGTCACCATCAGCCCCGACGCAATGGGAAACTGGGGGCAAGGGGTTGAAATCAAGCCGTTCGACATTGATGAACTTATCTCGGTTGAGCTGGAGCAGCTTGAGACGCTGCCGAGGTTTCAGCTGGAAACCCCTGTGGCGATTCCCCCCGTTACCAGCAATTCGGTAATTAACGAAAAGCTTTCATCCCCCACCCTGGATGTTATGGAGTAACAACCTGAAAAACTCAAAGGAGAAGACTATGACGGAGAACCAGGAAACCACCACCGATCAAGCGACTACGAATAACCCCGAAGGTAAACCAGTGGAGGCAAATCTGCTGCAGTTCTTCTCCGGGATGGCCATGCAGACGCTGATGCACCTTGGGTTGATGACCAACCCGCTTACCCAAAAGATGGAGCCGAACCTGGTCCAGGCGAAATACAGCATTGATATCCTCGGCATCCTGCAGGAAAAAACCCAGGGCAACCTTACTGATGAGGAAGAGGGCTATCTCACCGCGATGCTGGCGGAACTGCGCATGCAGTATGTCAATTCGGTTTCGCAACCGCAAGAGCCGGAAGAGGCTGCTCAGGACGCGGCGGAGAAAGAGCACCCTTCCGAAAAACTGCCGGATTAAAGAACTGCTCTATGCTGCCGCCGCCTATTGAGGTCTTTAAGTGGCTCTTTGTCGCGATCACTTGGGCCGACCCGCCAGCATCCTAAGACGCATCTAACCCAAAAAACCTCATCTGAGCAGCCATTACCCATCCTTTGTCCGCTTGTTATTACCTATAAATCAATAAGTTATGATTTTCGTTTGCCTACCGGAAATTTTTTTATGTTTTTTTTAGATAAGCAATTTGACAAGGCGGGGATCATGGTTTAACTTAAAGGTGTTAGGTTCTATGATTGTTAGCGTCCAAACAACCTGATTTTTTTTGATCTAAGGGGAATTCCATGGTGAGGAGAATAATTGTTATAGGTCTGCTGGCGCTGCTCGGTTTCAGTACCGCGGCTTTCACAGACACTTTTGATCTGCCGATCACAATTACAGTCCAGGTCAATTCCGCCGCGGGTGAAGGTTCTTTGACCTACGAAATGCCCTTTACCTGGCAGGATCTGCGCAACGCCGATCCGCAGCAGCTTTATAGCTGGTATATGGAAAATCCCGTCCAGGTGATGGATGACACCACCGGCACGGTCTGCCTCGCCGACATCAACGGCATCAACATGGGCATGCGTTACGACCCGATTGTGGATCTGGGCTTCTCGGTCCAGGCCGGCGCGGCCGACACCACCTTCACCATCAAGACTTCCTGGCTCTATTTCGAAAGCCTCAACCTGGTCAATCCCCAGGCGTGGGCCACCTCCAACGTCGGTCTGCCGTCTGATAGCAATGGCGCCACCATCACCGGGAATGTTAACGGGCACATGTACCGGGCGATGTATGAGGATGCCGCCTACACCAGGTTGACCTTTGATGATGAACTTCCGGGCGCGCTGACTGCGCCCCCGTTTACACCCACCACTATGATTGACGGCACCTACGGGTTGTGGACTATTCCCGGCTCCGTGGTCGGCATGGGTTCCATGTTCCACTTCACCTTGAGTGCCTATGACCAGGCCAATGGTGGTAGCCATTTCGAGATTATCCCCGAACCGGCAACCACCGCGCTCCTGGTCCTGGGTGGGCTTGCCCTGATAATGAAGAAGCGAAAGTAAAATAGATTACTTTTTCTTTTGCTCCAATCCTACCGCAAAATGACCGCTGCCATCAGGACAACGGTCATTTTGCTTTAGTGCTTGGAGGAATTAATCTTCCGGCCAGGTAACGCCTTAATCTTCCCAGCGTTCCAGGTGAACAAACTGCGCGGAATTTCCAATGCGGAGCAGCAGGAAGAGCTTCTGCTTCTCCCCAATCCCCGCTATGATCTCTTTGAAAGCTGCCACGTTCGGCACTGCGTGGTGTTCAACTTCAACAATCAGCATCCCGGGACGCAGGCCCTTTTCGCCCGCGGGGCTGTTCGGCTCAACCTCGGCAATCACTACCCCGGCAACCCCTTCATACCCGAACCGCTGAGCGATTTCATCGGTCAACGGTTGGACTTCGAAGCCGAACCCAGTGCTCACCACCTCGTCTGCATCTTCCTCCGCTTCTTCGAAGTTATCGGAGGCCAGCGTCATCTTCTTCGGTTGCACCTCCGGGGTGATGGTTAATTGGATTTCCTCGCCAGCACGCAATACCGTGATTGGGATCTCGGTGCCGGGAAGGGTATCAGCCACGACCTGTTGGAGATGGCTGGGGCCGTGCAAGGTAATCCCGTTATAGGCCAGAATAATGTCGTTGGCTTTCAAACCTGCCTTATCGGCGGGCAAGCCCGCGCCTACCTGGTTGATCAAAACGCCGCCCTGGCCATCGTAGCCTTCGTATTCATCGGCTAATTCAGCAGTAACCTCCTGGATCCCGACGCCAATCCAACCGCGCACGACTTCCCCGGATGCAATCAACTGTTTGACAATATTTGTTGCCATGTTGGCGGGGATGGCAAAGCCGATCCCTTCATTGCCGCCGGAGCGGGAACTGATCGCGGTGTTGATGCCGATCACCTCCCCATCCAGGTTGAGGAGCGGGCCGCCGGAGTTACCGGGATTGATAGCCGCATCGGTCTGGATGTAATTCTGGTAAGGGGTCGCGTTCGGGTCGGCGATGCCTCCCCTGCCTTTCGCGGAAATAATGCCGGAGGTAACGGTCTGGCTGAAGCCGAAGGGGGCGCCAATGGCAATCACAAATTCGCCAATGCGGAGCTGCTCGCTGTCGCCAAAGCTGCACGCCGGCAGATCGGCAGGAATTTCCATCAACTTGATGACTGCGAGGTCGCTCTTGGGATCCGTACCCACAATCTCCGCCTGGAATTCCCGATTATCCGACAGGATCACGGTGATCTTTTTGGCATTTTCCACAACATGGTTATTGGTAAGTACATGGCCATCCTGGTCAATAATGAATCCCGAGCCCTGTGCTTTCATTGGAAGCGGGGCGGGCATAATATCTTCCAGATCGCCAAAAAAACGTCTGAAAAGCTCTTCCTGGCCGCGGGAGAGCTTTCTCACCGGGCGTTCCTGTTCGGCCTTGATGCTGACCACCGCCGGGCCGGCCTTCTCTGCCACCTCGGCAAAGGAATTGGAAACCGCCTTGGCCATTTCCAGGTCCTGGTCCGAGGCCAGCGCTTCAGTATGGAATGCGAGCAGCAATAAGAGGCTGGCAAAGGCCGCAACCAACAGGCGGGCCAGGTAAATTTTATGAGTATTACACATAAGGCAACCAGCAGTCTTCATAACAACTTTCTCCCTTGGCTAACAATTTCCCGGTGGTGTTAGATTTTTTATTACCGGCCGCAGGCCGGTTCTTCTTAAAGCATATGTCATGTGCTGCGGATGATCCCCCGCGGATTTTTAAGTCGCAAGCATTTCCGCCAGGAAGTTAAGATCATAGTCAGAGTTGATATACTTGTGGTTATTCATCAGTTCACGATGGAAGGGAAGTGTGGTCCGCACCCCGTCGACCACCATTTCGCTGATCGCCCGCCGCATCCGCTCGATGCACTGGGTGCGGTCCTTACCATGGACAATCAGCTTGCCGATCAGGGAGTCGTAGTTGGGCGGGACGCGGTAGCCGGAATAGGCGTGGGAGTCGACCCGCAGACCCTCGCCGATGGGTTCAATAAAAAGGTTGATCTTACCCGGGCTGGGAGCGAAGCCATTATCCGGATCCTCGGCGTTGATCCGGCATTCAATGGAATGCCCGCGCGGCTTGATTTCCTTCTGCTTGTACCGCAACGGTTCGCCGCTGGCGATATGGAGTTGTTCTTCGATAATATCAACCCCGGTGACCATCTCGGTTACGGGGTGTTCCACCTGGACCCGGGCATTCAGTTCCATGAAATAGAACTGGCCGTCCTGGTAGAGAAACTCGACCGTACCCGCGTTGGTATAGCCGCAGGCTTTGGCGACCGCAACCCCGGCCTCGCAGAGCAGGCGGCGGGTGCGGTTGTCCAGGATGGGGCTGGGGGATTCCTCCACCAGCTTCTGGTGGCGGCGCTGGATGGAGCAGTCGCGCTCTCCGAGGTGGATGACGGCGCCGTAGTTGTCAGCAAGCACCTGCACCTCGACATGCCGGGGGTGCTCCAGGAATTTCTCCAGGTAGATCGAGGAGTCGCCAAAGCCGATCTCGGCCTCGGAACGGCACTGGGCGAGGCCGCTGCGCAGGGAGACATCATTGCGGGCAATGCGGATGCCTCTCCCGCCGCCGCCGGCGCAGGCCTTGATCATTACGGGATAGCCGATCCGGTGGGCGACGCTGCGCGCTTCATCATCGTCTTCAACCGGGCCGTCACTGCCGGGCAGAACCGGTACGCCGGCGTCTGCAACAAGCTTACGGGCCATCGCCTTGTTGGCCATCTTGTCCATTGCTTCTGACAGCGGGCCAATGAATTCAATCCCAATCGACCGGCAGATATCGGCAAAGTGCGCGTTCTCCGCCAGGAAACCGTAGCCGGGGTGGATTGCCTCGACGTTGGAGATTTCCGCCGCGCTGATAATGCTGGGGATATGCAGGTAACTGCGGGCAACCTCCGGCGGGCCAATGCAGATGGCCGCGTCGGCCAGGCGGACATGCAGGCTGTCCGCATCCGCTTGGGAATAAATCGCGACCGCCTCTACGCCCAGGCGCTTGCAGGAATGGATAATGCGTACCGCGATTTCGCCTCGATTTGCTATAAGGATCCGTGAAAACACGTTTATCCCCTTGAATAATTTCTGGAAATTGTTATGCCGGATTTACCAGGAAGAGGGGCTGGCCATATTCGACAGCTTCCCCGTTTTCGACCAGGATCTTCGCGATCTTGCCGTTGACACCGGCGTTGATTTCGTTCATCACCTTCATGGCTTCGACAATGCAAACCACGGTCTTTTCATTCACAGAGTCGCCCACTGTCACGAAGGGATCGGATTCCGGTGACGGAGCTCGGTAAAAGGTTCCGACAATCGGGCTGGTTATGGTTTCAAGGCCTTCGTCCTGAATAGTGTTGGCTGTTGGCACGGGGGCGTTACTGGCTGCCGGGGCAGAGGCTGGCAATGCCGGATGCAAATGCGGTGCGCCGGGATGTCCTTTGCCCAGCTTCACTCTGAAATCGCCGTCTTCCAACTCCAATTCCGTAAGTTCATGGGCTTCCATGATCTCGAGGAGTTTCAGGATTTTTTCAATGCTCATTAATAATCTCCTTCAGGAAATGCTTGCCCAATCCAGGCTTTTGGGCAAACGTGAAAGCACCCGCGCGCCTTTAGCAGTCATTAATACCATGTCTTCAATGCGAATCCCGCCCCGCTTTGGAAAATATACCCCCGGTTCAACCGTCACTACCATCCCAGGCTTGAGCTTGCCCTTGACCCGCCTGCTCAAAACCGGCCCTTCATGAACTTCCAGCCCGACGCCATGGCCCAAAGCATGTCCAAAACGCTTGGCCAGGCCGGATTCTTCAAGTTTATTATATGCTGCCAGATCCACCTTCTCAGTGGTAGTATTCGCCGTAAATTTCGAGATAGCAAACAGTTGCGCCTCAAGGACACACTGGTAACGCTCCTTCCAAGGCGAGGGGATGCTACCAAGAAAGAGAGTGCGTGTCAAGTCTGAATTGTAGTTGTCCAGCCTGGCGCCCCAGTCGATCAAGAGCGGTTTACCCTCCAGAATCTTCCGCTTGCCGGGATGCGCGTGGGGAAGGCTGGCATTGGCTCCGACCGCTACCACGCTTGGAAAGGCAGTCCCCTCCGCGCCATGGGTCTGCATCCGGTATTCCAGCTCCCGGGCTAACTCAATCTCCAGCATCCCGGGGCGCAATAAAGCCCTGGTCTCCATAAATGCCTTCTCCGCCACCCGCAAGGCTTTGCTGATCGCCTTCAGCTCAAATTCGCTCTTGCATAAGCGCGGCATCCGGCTGCGCCCCACCCATTCCACCAGTTTGCATCCCCTGGCAGCGCTCCGTAAGAGCTTGTAAGCCTTGATCGAGAGATCCGTTTCTTCAAAGCCAATACTTCTGACTTTCAGATCCCTGGCCAGCTTCCCGGCCGTCGCGGGAATACTCTTCTTCCACAGCAAGATTTCACAGCCGTGGGTGGAGCCTTCGGCTTCTTCAAAATAGCGGAAATCAGTCAAGAGAATTGCCTTTTTCAAGGTCAGCAGCAAGGCGCTGTCATCCCCGGTAAAGCCCGAGTAATAATGTACCGCGGGCCGGGTGGTCAGGAAGACTGCCTGGAGGCGGTCGCCCCGCATTAACCTGCGCAGGCTGCGGGTGCGCGCCTTGATCTCAGCTTCGGGAACGCGTGCCA
>JAFGNG010000091.1 GCA_016927125.1 Planctomycetota bacterium
ATTTTTTGGTGAAACCAGGCGCAACTCCACCTGGTAGGTACCGACGCGGGAGGGGCAATAACGCAAGCGCCAGTGCGGTATCTCCCCCGGCAAAGGCTTGATTTTTTCCACCTGGCGGGTAACCTGGGCTCCCCGGCCATTTTTTTCAGTAATTACTTCCAGAGAACGGTCAAACTCCTGTGTCCAGTAGACTGGGACAACCTGTTTATTACCTACCGGCGGCAGGATGACTGCGTCAAGCCGCTTTTCCTTGCTGTCAAAATGGGGAACCCCTTCGCAGGTGAAATCAATCTCCACCAGCTCAAACCTCCGGACAATCTCCGGCCCGGATAATAACCTGAAATTATGCCCCTCGCCCGCTCCGGCCCGGGGAGCCAGGGAGGTTATCAAGGCGCAGCAAATGAGGGATAAAGTTAATAGTCTCATATAAAAAAGTATAGGCGCGCAAGCGGTATTTCGTCAAGAGCTATGGACAATCCGGAAATAAAGCGTTATAAAATAATTAGTTGAAATTGTTATCTTATCATGATTCCTCCGGGTAGTAACTAACCGGCAGGCTTGAATATTGCAGACAGGAGACCTTCCTTGCCCATCCCGATTGAGATGAAAGAGTGGCTAAAGCAAGTTGAGGCTGATGTGGTTGCCTTTTTCGCAGAAGGCTGCCGGGAACCTGCCATGCACGCTGGCGGCGAGCTGTCCATCTGTCTCTATGAATTATTTATGCATAATGCCACGCTCTGGGGATACGAGGACGAGGTGCGGCGCGAGGATATTGCGGACAGTGAGATCGCCAGGTACAAACGCCTGATTGATCGTGAAAACCAGTTGCGCAATGATTCCATCGACCAGGTGGATGCGATCCTGTACAAACTGCTTGCCAGCTCAGGACAGAAGCAGGCCGCCAGCCTGCCGCTCAACACTGAAACCCCGGGCAGTGTTTTCGACCGCCTGGTGATCCTCCAGCTTCGCCGCTTCCATCTCGGCAGGGAACTCAGCCGCGACGACGCCTCCGCTGCTCACCTGGATAAATGCCAGACCAAGCTTGCCGAAGTGGAGGAAAGAATTGCGGATCTCTCGGCCAGCCTGACGGAACTGCTTTCTGAAATCTTCTCCGGCCGCAAACGCCTGAAGTATTACAACGCTCACAAACTCTACAACGATCCGGAAACCAACCCGGCGGTGCGCGCAGCTAAAAAACAGGGCTGATGACTTCGGTAGGACGCACCCACCCCTTAAACCTTAGCGGCAACCTTCTCCACCAGATGGCAGGCGCAGAGCCGGCCGGGGCGTTTCTCTTCGAGAAGCGGGCTCTCCTGGGAGCAAATCGGCTTTGCCAGGGGGCAGCGCGGGTGGAAGTGGCAGCCGGAGGGGAAATCCGAAGGGTTCGGCACTGAGCCGGGGATGACATGCAATTCCTCGCGCCGGCCGCCCAGCTTCGGCAGGCATTTAAAGAGGCCGGTGGTGTATGGGTGGAGCGGTTCGCGGAAGAGTTCCTCCACCTTGGCATGTTCCACAATCTCCGAGGCATACATCACATAGACCCGCTTGACCGTTTCCGCAACCACTGCCAGGTCGTGGGTGATCAGGAGTACTGCCATATTATGGCGGGCCTGGAGCTCGCGAAGCAAATCCAGGATCTGCGCCTGCACGGTGACATCTAACGCGGTGGTGGGTTCGTCAGCAAGCAGCAATTGTGGATTGCACAATAGCCCCATCGCGATCATGGCGCGCTGCTTCATCCCGCCGGAAAGTTCGTGGGGATACTGCCGCATCCTCTCCCCGGGCGCGGGAATGCCGACCTCGGTCAACAAATCCTCGGCACGGGCGTGGGCTTGCTGCAATGTGGTTTTCTCATGCAAAAGCACCGTCTCGATAAGCTGGTCGCCGATGGTATAAACCGGGTTGAAGCTGGTCATGGGTTCCTGGAAGATCATGGCGATCTCGCTGCCGCGAATCTTGCGCATGTCCTTGAGCGGTATTCGTAAGAGGTCCTGCCCCGCAAGGCAGATCTCGCCGCTGGTGATGCGGCCGGGCGGGGTCTCGATCAACCGCATCAGTGACAGGCCGGTCACGCTCTTGCCGCAGCCGGATTCGCCGACCAGCGCGACGGTTTCACCTGCGTCAATAGAGAGGGAGACGTTATTAACTGCCCGCGCGGCGCGGGGGCCTTCGCCAAACTGGACGCTCAGATTTTTAACTTCCAACAGCATTTTTTATTCCTGTGCCTGTTCCGAATTTTCCGGAGATTTCTTTATATCTGCAGCCGCAGCCGCGGGTCCATGGCGTCGCGCAGGCCTTCGCCGACCAGGTTGTAGATGGTGACCGTAAAGAAAATCGGCGCTCCCGGAAACATGACCAGCCACCAGTAAATCGTCGGCGCTTCGCGCGCCTGTTTCAAGAGTTCCCCCCAGCTCGCGGTGGGGATATCTACCCCGAAGCCAAGGAAGCTGAGACCTGACTCCATCAGGATCGAGCTGGCAATGCCGAAGGTTATGCTGACCAGAACCGGCGCGATAGAATTGGGCAGCAAATGCCGGAAGATAGTCCGCAAGGAACTGGCACCGAGTGCGATGGAGGCGGTGACATAGTCCAGGCCGCGTTGCTTCAGCACCTCGCCGCGCACTAACCGTGCGACCCCGGTCCAGCTGGTGCAGCCGATGACGAGGACAATATTTAAAATACTGCGTTCATCCATGATCGCGATAATGGTGAGGATCAGGAAGAAGGTGGGGAAACACATCATGATCTCAATCGCGCGCGAGAGCAGGATATCGATCCTGCCGCCAAAGTACCCCGCGATGGCGCCAATAAAAATTCCGATTGCAGTAGCGACAAAAACGGAGACAATCCCCACCGCCAGCGAAACCCGCGCGCCGTGAATAATCCTGACCAGCACATCCCGCCCGGCATTATCAGTCCCGAGGACATGGTAAGTGGTGTTTTCTCCCTCGGCCCGGCTCTCGCTCCACCAGGTGGGCGGAATACGGTTGCCAAAGCCCTGCTCGAAGGGGCCATAAGGGATCAAAGGAAAGACGCCCTCGCCCTGCCCTTCTGCCGCGAGCTGCCGGTAAGGGGTGGTGTTCAGGCGGGTCTGAACGGCGAAGAATGGGATCAGCAATAGGATTGCCACAACGAGCAGGAGCCATTTGCGCAATTTCTTTACCTGGTATTTTCCAGTCAGCCACCAGATTAGAATCATGCTGGGAAAGAAGAGCAGGAGAAAGTTATAGCCGGTTTCCAATACCCTTTCCGGTGCTTCGGAAGGGGCGAAGAATTCCCGGATCAGGGGGAAGGTAGTGACGCCATCCTCTATCCAGATCAGCGGCTTCTTCTCCGCCAGTACCGGCGCGAGGAAGGCGACCGCGAACATCAGCCCGACAAAGAACAAACCCAGCATGCTGGCGCGGCTGCGGCTGAACTGCTGCCAGACCATGCCCCAGTAACTCTGGGAAGCGTTTGGCGTTGTCTTGACGTCAGGTCTTACGTTCATATGAAATCCTTGGATCTACCAGGGTCAGGGCGATGTCGGAGGCTAAGAGCCCTACCAGCGTCAGGAGCGCGCTGATCCCGAAGAGCGTCATCAAAACTGGATAGTCACGGCTCGATAAGGCAGTGAGCGAGAGATCGCCCATGCCCTGGATCTCAAAGAGGTACTCGATAATGATAGAGCCGCCGATCAGTCCCGGGATGAGTCCCGCCATAATTACAATAATTGGGATCAAGCCGTTGCGCAGCGCGTGCACAAAAATCACCCGCCACTCGCCGCAACCCTTGGCGCGGGCGGTGCGGATATAATCCTGCCGGATAACTTCGAGCAAACCCACGCGCGCGTAGCGTGAGAGCCCGGCCAGGCCCGCGTAGGAAAGGCAGAAGACCGGGAGGACATAGTGCTTCGTGGTCTCGCCGAGAATCGCCCAGTAGGGCATGTATTCCGTGGTGCGCGGGGAGAGCCCCGAGGTGGGCCAGCCCGGCATCCACTTCGATGCGGCAATCAACAGCATCAGGCCCACCCAGAAACTCGGCAGGCTGTAAAAGATAAACAGGAGCAGGGTGGTCGCGCGGTCAAGCAGGCTGCCCCGCTTAACCGCCGAGAAGACCCCGATCGGGACCGCGATCAGAAAGACCAGCGCGGTCGCCCAGAGATTTAGCTTGAAGGTGGTTGGCACCCGCTCGACAATCAGCTCCCAGACCGGCGTGCCGAGGTTGACGGTGACGGAGACGCCGAAGTCGCCGTGGCGGACAATGCCCCAGAGCCAGTACCCATAGCCCACAACGACCGGCTTATCGAGGTGGAAGCGTTTGCGGAAGAGTTCCCCTGCCTTGGAGAGGCCTTCGCCCTCGCGCAGGGTTGAGGCGCCTTCCCCCTGGGAAAGAAAATGCGCCTTCACCGGGTCGCCCGGTGCCACGCGCATCAAGGCATAGCATACAAAGGTAATAATCAAGAGTGTGGGAATGACCAGCAACAACCGCTTGATTATATAGGTGCGCATGCAATATCTCGCTCTTGATTAAATCTGAAAAATACTACTGTTGATCCTGGGTCGCAACCCATTGCCAACCAGACATCCCCAGGGTATAGATAATCGCGTTATTATAGCGTTTGCTCTGCACAAATTTCCGGTGCGGGCAATGAATAAAGGTATACGGCTGTTCTTCATGGACAATCCGGTGAAACCGCTTATAAAGCTGAATACGCTTTTCCAGGTCCAGGGTGCGCCGCGCTTCTTCCATAATCTGGTTGGCTTCGGGATTGTTGAAACCGCAGATATTGCTGCTGCCAACCTTGTCTGCCTGGGAACCATGCCAAATCTGGTAGGGATCCGTTTCAATATAACCACCCCAATAATGACTACAGGCATCAAAAGCGTAGTTGTGGGTTTTCTCGGTATAGACCGACCACTCCGCGGAGGTGACCTTCATGCGGATGCCCGCCTTCTTCATATCCTCCTGAATCATTGGCACCCACTTGGACTGATAAGGATGATTAGCAATCATCAGGAAGGTGAACTCAAAGGGCTCCCGCTTGCCATCACCATCAAGATCCTTGTCAATCACCCCATCTCCATCGGTGTCTTCCCAGCCAGCGTTACGCAGGATCTCTTTGGCCTTCTCAACATCAAATGGCCAGGGCTTGATACTTTGATCGCAATATAAGCTGTGCGGAACAAAAGGACCTGTAATCTCCATGCCGATATTCAGGAAGACTTCCTGCAGGATCTGTTTGCGGTTGATGCAGTGGGTCAACGCCACCCTGACTTCGCGATCCGCGAATAATGGCTTGCGTAGGTTCCAGGCGATAAAGTTATAGTCAAAACGGCGAATCAGAAATTTTTCAAACTTATGCTTACCGAAGGGTTTGCCCGCTTGCCGGGCAGCTTGTTTCTTTTCTTCATGCGCACGAGTGAGAGCCTCGGCGTTGGTAAGATCATCGCAGACGGTTAAAAAATCCGGCTCCTTGGTTTGTTCAACCCACTGCACGGAGTTTAGTTTTTCAATCTCATCCAACTCGCCTCTTTTGAGTTCAATTAACTGCTTCTCCGAATCCTGGATTTCCCTTAGTTCGAGTCGATCCAAGTACGGCGAAGGGCCAAAATAATCCAGGTTGCGGCTTAGGATCACCCGGTCCCCTTTGATATACTCATCCAGCATATAGGGTCCGCAACCGACTATGATCTGGTTGCGCTCTGCCTTGTTTTTAAGCATATCCTCGGCGAATTCTTCGTCTGTGGTTTCCGGATCCGGCCGATAGAGATGCCGGGGAAGCGGCATCATGCCGAGGGAGAAATCGAGAGAGCGAAAATAAGTTTCCTTCCAGATGAATTTAAAGGTGAGGTCATCAATGATTTCAATGTCTTCGAGATCCTGGTAATAATTGCGGATATAATCACAGGGCAAGCTGGGGTTGCGAATAGTGTCGAGGTAAAATGCAAAATCATGGGAGGTGACCGGGACATTCTCCCATTTTTTCTTAGTAACAGGATCAGTGAAGTCATGCCAGAGGACTCCGCTGCGAAGTTTTACCAAGATTTCCTTGCCATCTGGTGAAATCTCCCACCACTCCGCCAGGCGTGGCTCGAAGCGCTCGGGAGCATTCGCATTACGCCCTCCCAGGCTTTCATTACAGTATGCCCAGATATCACCAACCGTACCTTCGTTATTTATGATGTGATTCATATTACCGGAAAAACTCATGCTAACCATAACCCGCTTACCCCCATCCTCGGCATCGGGATCGCGGAGATCGCTATTGTTGAAAGGCATTGTTTTCTTGTCTGTTTGAGTTGATTGGCTGAGAGCGATACCGCCCTCCATAATGGTATTGCGCAGGCGGGTGATGGCGCGGGTGTTTTCGGTGATGGCTTTGCTGGTTTCTTCCTGGCTCTGGCGGAGCAGGTTGAAGTTGTCAACCATGATGTACACGCCTGCTATCGCCACAATCACCAGCAGCACCAGCAGGCAGCCGGATAAGGCTGAACGTTCGCCCATGGATACTCCCCCTGTTTAAGGTTTGCTATAAGTGTTTCGCAACGGTTTGAACTTTGCGACAAACCAGAGCCGCATTATACGGAAAAAGTTGAAGTTCTACAAATCCTCTTTGTGCGGGCGCAGCTTCTTGAGGGCCTCTTCCGGGCCGGTCGCGGTCAGGATAAAGTCCTGGAGGTACTTCTGGGCGACGCGCTTGACATCTTCAGCGGTAACCGCGCGGACCTTGTCTGGGAAATCCTGGTGAAAGTCAAAACCCACGCCATAGAGTTCATCAAAGGTCGCTTGCATTGCCCGCGCGCGCAGGGATTCATTATCAATCGCCTCGGAGATCACGATGCTTTCGCGGGCGGAATCGAGCTCCTCGGCGCTGACCTCTTCCTGGCAAATTTTCTGAAGCTCCGTAGCAATAATACCATTAACCTTTTCCAGGTTCTCCGGGCTGGTCTGGGTCATGATCTGGAAAGCGCCGATCCCGCCGAGGCCCGGCCAGTTCCAGGCATGGACAAAGTAAACCAGGTCCGCGCTCCCGCGCAGCGCCTCGTGCAGCCGCCCGGAGGGGTAGCCGTAACCGGAGATAATCGTGTCCAAAACCGCGATGGCCGGCAGGTCATCGCCGCCGTAAGGCACGCCCCGGCAGCCATAGATCAGCGCTACCTGGGTTTTATTGTTCGCTTTCAGGGAAACTGCGCCGGGCTTTATCTCCGGGAGACTTGCAGGTGCAGTTAAATCCATGGCATGGTCGCCGTTAGAGCCGTTGCCAAAGGTTTTTTCCGCTACTTCCAGGGCTTGCCCGCGGGTGACCTTGCCGAAGACCGCAATGATTGGCTTGGCCAATACCTGGCGATGATAAGCTGAAACCTCCTCAACCGTCATCCGTTCCAGCGATGCCGCCGTGCCCAGCGGGTGCAGGGCGTAAGGATGGTTCCCAAAATAAGTTGTGCGGAAGAAGCGCTGCGCCTCTGCTTCCCACGAATCATCCATGCTTTTTACGGCGTTAATCTGCAGCCTGCGCTCGCGCGCAAAATCTTCCGGCGCGAAGCGAGGAGTTTGAACCACCTCGGCAAGGATCTCCATACCCTTCTCAAAATC
>JAFGNG010000092.1 GCA_016927125.1 Planctomycetota bacterium
GTCCAGCGCCAGGCAGTCCGGCCCGGCAGCAACAAAGCCCAGTTCCCGGGGCTCGCCCGCAGTGGGGCCCCGCCCTTCCATTCCGACCACGGCATCGACGATAGTCATCTGCGGCGCTGCCTGGCGGTAGACATCCACCAGCATCTTGGAAAAAAGCTCGGGGCTATGCCCGGCGCGGTAATGCCACTGGAACTTCAGCATCCCCACCACTGTACCAAAGCAGTTCTTCACCCCGATGGTCAGCCCGGTGAGTTCATGGGTTTTGAATTTTGGCAGGTTGAGATGGACATCCACTTCCCGAAGTTCGCGCGCCATGTCCACATCGCCTAAAAAGCCTGCCTGTTTCCTGGCATCGGGATCAAGGGTGAATTCAATGATCCTGCCGCCTACCCTTTCCATAACCTTGTCGAGCCCGCAAGCCCGGCAAGCCTTGGCTGCGGATTCCAAACCGGGGGAGTCGCCGAGCAGGAGCTCGCCCCCGCAATCCTTAACCTGCTCCGCCACAGCCTGGACAAAGGCGGGGTGGGTATTGACCGCTTTCTCAGGGGCGCGCCCCATCACCAGGTTGGGCTTAAGCAGCACCTTGTCGCCAGGCCGCACCAGGTTCTCCATCCCGCCGAAGGGCTGCAGGACTTCGCTGACTGCCTGATGTAACATGGCGGGATTATACTCTGCGCAGCGGGCGAGAGATACTTTCGCGGGTTGGTCGCGCATCCATCACTCCTGTTTAAATGTCCCGGCCTCGCAAGGTCCACAGGCGCATGGTATCAAAAATATTCCAGCCGTCGCTGATGGTCAACAGTGGCTTATTGAATTCAAAGAAGTACATCACGCTGATCTTCGCCCCGCCTTTGCTCCGGTCATAACCGACCAGGCGGGCGTAACGGGCATAACCATCATCAACCACCCGCAAGCCTTTGAGCTTTGAGAAGCGGTTGCCTGCGAGCTTTCGCAGCCGCTGGTTGACTTCACTTTCAAATTTGCTGGCCGGGTTCTGGTTAATTTTTTCCAAGGAGTAAAGCTCGCCGTGGTTCCAGGGATATTCTTTCCGCTTACGTGAGCTTTTGGCTGCCTGGCAGTCTATCCACACCGGGCTTGCCCAGGCTATTTCATCCCCCTCCAGGACAACCCGGAGGTAGTAATAGTTGATTCCCTTCTCCGGGTATTGATCTTCATAGGAAAAGGTAAAATCATGTTGTCCGGGTGAATAACGCTTGATCTCGTTGCGATTGCGGATCAGGTGCGCTGCGCGGATGCGCTTGCCCGCGCTAATCCTTCCTTGGATCCAGGGAGCCGTCGCGCTCTTGCCCTCTCCGCCCATCAGGATGTCATTGACCGTGAATCTAACCAGCGGCCTTTCCCTGCCTTTACAAGCATAGCAACTACGGTTACGCAAAGCTGTAATAATTCCGCTGGCAGTAAGTTCTCTCCCCCAGGCCGCAGTAGTGCCGGAGGAAAAGACAGTTTCATTATGCCCTGGCAGTTGCATGGAATCGCTGTTATAAGCTCCGGAAGCGGGGATGCCGAGATGGCAGTCACTGCCAAAGACAAAGCCGAAACGGTAACCGCGCCCAAGCCCTGCCTGGGCGAAGCTTTCAAAACAGCCGTGAATGGAGGCGATCTCCACCATCCGCTCGACTGCATCGTCATGCCAGAGCCACTGTTTCTCCCCTCCCCCCACATGCGGCACAATCACGGCTTTTCGTTGTCTTACCTTTGCGTAAAGATCTTCGTAAGCGCTGCCTGCCTTTACCATATCATTGTGCCCGGTGTAGGGAATAATCATCTTGTTGGTAACATCAGGGTAGAAAATATTGTGGTCGCCGCCATCACCGGGATGAATTTCCTGCGCCAGGATGGGAACAAATTTTCCGGGCGTATAAAATTTCCGGACAGCCTGTTGGTGGGCCTGCCACCATTTCTTCTCCCAGAATTTGCGGAGCTTCCCCGGCATAACCTGCCCAACCGCGAGATTGGCGGTATGATTGGCAACTGCGCAAAAGTCGAGCCGGACGACCTTCCGCGCCAGTTTATAGGTGTTATCAATCTTGCCCTGTCCGTCATGGGAAAGGTTGGTATGTACATGCATTTCGCCCCAATATAGCTGCTTATTGCCGGGCATTCCCTTTCTCTGGATTACATTACTGACTCCCTTTAAGCCCAGTTCCGGCAGGGAAATCTCGACCTGGGTTGCTTCCGCGTCTTCTGGTAAATGGAGAAGAGCTTCACCATAACCATTGCGCAAGGGAAATTTTTTGTCGATTTCACGCGCACCCTTGGTGACAATCGCGGTCCCGCTATAGGTGGCACAGAGGTTATTATTGATGTCTTCCAGGCTGACCACAATGCGCGCGCGCCCTCTCTTTGCCAAGCTGTCAGCCACTACCACCAGCCGGCGCGGTTGAGTTGCGAGCTTTTCACATATTAGTGCGGGGCCTGCCCTCCGGAATATTTTATCGCCAGTGGAATCAAGGTAGACTTCAAGCTGGTTGTTGATTTTGTCCCGCTGGTCCACCAGGGGAATCCCCATGGCCGGGATCATGCATTCGCGGCCCTTGGCAAGTGCGCCGAGGGTAACAATAACCTGGTCGCCTATTCCCAGCTTGCCATCAGTGATAATAATACGCGCGCCGAGAGAACTCTTCTTTTTGCCAGAGCCTGCTTGCCAGAGATAGCTGATGGGTTCGAGCTTGGTTTGAAGTATTGCCTTTGCGGAAGTCTCTGCCTTTAAATAATCTTCCCGCTGCTCATCTTCGATCTGCAGAGCGCAGCCGAAGGCAGTGGCTGACCTTCGCCTTAACAGAATGTTTCCGCCTTTGCGAATCTCCTCTTGCAGTTTGAGATTTATTAGCCATCTGCCTGTCTGTCCTGGGGGAAGTTGGATCTTGCCGCCAGAGGCAGACACCTTTTTCTGCTTTCCGCCATCCTTCCAGGAAAACTCTATGGCAACCTCGGCCTGTCCGCCAGAGGTTTGATAAACCGGGGTTTTAATTATCTGGTCAAAAAATACTTTCTTCGCGGGTGCATGGATTTGGGCCAAGGCCTTTACCAGTCTTCCTGATTCAATCGCTGTTAACAGCCGGCTCGCCTTGGTAAGGGAGTAGGTTTTCTGGTTTAAAAGCCAGTATTCAATCCTATTGGCAGCGTTATTGCCAGGTTCTATATTGACGCCGCCTAAGGGAGAAAGCAAGGTTACATGCTGCTTAAAAATCCCTGCACGGAATTTTTGCTCTTGCTGGCCGTTGATAATAACAAGGGTTTTGCCGGTAGCGCGGTTATTGATCAGGAGCCAGCCGGAATGCTCTGGAAAAACATGGTACCTGTTGTCCAGGGAGGATATGGCAAAAGCTTGCAGCTCTCTTGAACCAGCCTGCAAACCAAGCAAACGCTGGTCATTACTGCTTGCTCCTGGCAAGGAGATCCCAGCCTCCAAATTTTCGCCTACATATTTGGCTTGACTGGCGAATCCTTGAAATTCGACCTCGATACGGGGAAGTTTTTGATCTAAACAGTAGGTTTTCCTTAAAGTCCGGCTGTCCTCGACATGCTGGCAGATGATTGAGTTATTATTTCTTTCAATGTCCCAATGAAGTTCATCAATCGCACGACCCGCCAAGCACAGGGCACCGGCACCGAACCGCTTGTCGGTTTGCTTTCGGATCTGTGCGTTGTTGAGAATATTTCTGCCGGTGGGCTTGCTTTGCAGGGTAGTGATTCGGGCGCAGGTTTTCGCGAGATTGAGTTTAAGAAAGGGGTTTTCCAATCTGCTGAGATTACCTGACATTTTCATATTCCCTTTGCGCCAGGCGATCAAGTTTGTTTCGCTTTAGCAATCTGACATTGTGGAACCAGGATAGCATTTGGTGCACCATTCCAATTTTGCGGAACCGCCGGGGGCTGGTCACTGCCGAGGCGTCCCAGAGAAAGCACCAGCACCCGCCCGCTTCCCTGGCCCGGATGGCAAGGTCGGAGCTGGTTGCTTGCGGCAAATTCTCACTAAAACCATTGATCGCCTCATAGATGTGCCGGGAGATGAAGATTGCTCCGCTGGGGGTTGGCAGTCGCCGGTAATACTGAATACGATTCGCAATCCACATCAGCATCCGCTCCAGGAGGGTGGGCTCAGCCAGGTATGCCTGCAGGGTTCCAACCACCTCGCCATTAATCGAGGCGCACTGGGCAATCTTTTCCAATGACCCTGGCATCAGCCTGGTATCGGCATCCAGAAAGAGTAGCAGTTTCCCGCGCGCTTCTCTGCCGCCAAGGTTTTTGCCAAAGCTCATGCCGCTGTCTTCGGACTCTAAAACCGTTACATTATATTTACCGGCAATCTCCGCGGTATTATCGCTGCAGCCGTTGCAGGCGATAATGATGTCCAAAAGAGGGGCATACCCTTCCTGCTGTACTGACTGGATCGCTTCGGCAATCACTGCCGCTTCGTTATGGGCTGGGATAATCACGGATAATGATGGCAATGCTGACATTTGGAGTATCCTGTTTTCCTGCATTCAAGACCTGTTGTAACCACAAACCCCGCAAACCACCGATAACATTTTAATTTCTTAATTGCGATCTGGCAAGCCCTTGGCTAAAACCGGAAAAAACTTGCCATAATGTAAAAACCTTGAATACTATACAAACTGGATTGTGGATTTAAGTGCAAGGTATTTTTGTGTTGCTGAACACCCCTTAACCGCTTGGTTTTGAAGAACCTTAAAATATAGAGTAAGGTAAATTATGGTACGGATAGCGCTTTGTCAAATCAATCCCACAGTCGGCGACCTTGTTGCAAACCTTAAGCTGATTCTTGAGTATGCGGAAAAAGCCTCCCAGATGCATGCTGATCTTGCGGTCTTTCCGGAAATGGCCATCTCCGGGTATCCTGCCGAAGACCTTCTTCTCAAACCGCGGTTTGTAAAAGCCTGCCGGAAAGCGCTGTTTGATCCTGCCCTGCAATTTCCCCTGCCCTCTCTGGTCGGCCTGCCGTATAAAGATGACCGGGATGGCCTCCTCTACAATACGGCAGCGCTGCTGCAAGACAGTGGTCCCGAGGCTATTTACCGGAAGGTACTGCTGCCGAATTATGCAGTCTTTGATGAAGAACGTTACTTCGCTGCCGGAGGCTCCGGGCTGGTACTGACCTCGGGAAACAACCGTCTCGGGGTGATCATCTGTGAAGATGTCTGGGACCTGGCTGGCCCGGCCCGGGATGAAGCTGCTGCCGGAGCTGATACTATTATCTGCCTTTCCGCGAGTCCTTTCCACAGGGGTAAGATCACCCTCCGGGAGGAGGCCTTCGCCAAGCTCTGCGTCAGGTACCAAGTGAACCTTGCCTATTGCAACCTGGTGGGCGCGCAGGATGAACTGGTCTTTGATGGCGCCAGCCTCTTCATGGACAATACCGGCAGTATTCTCGAGCATGGCGCCATGTTTGAAGAGGAGATTTTCTGCATTGATCTCCCGGGAGCAAAAGACCATTC
Source organism: Planctomycetota bacterium (assembly GCA_016927125.1). GTDB lineage: Bacteria > Planctomycetota > SZUA-567 > SZUA-567 > JAFGNG01 > JAFGNG01. The sequence goes on from JAFGNG010000092.1 coordinate 5,481, forward strand.
CCAGGTACAAGAGGACTTGCAAGCGGAAGGTAATCTTCGCCCGGTTGAGATCCTGCCGTTGGAGATTACTGTAAAGGAATATCCGCCGCTGGAAATAATCAAGAAGAATATCCTCTCCCCGGAAGCGGAGGTTTATCAATGCCTGGTGTTGGGGGTACGGGATTATGTCCACAAAAACGGTTTTTCCAAGGTTGCCATCGGTCTCTCCGGGGGAATCGACTCCGCGCTTTCAACCTGCATCGCGGTTGATGCCCTGGGCAAGGATAATGTCACCGGAGTAACCATGCCAGGCCAGTACAGTTCTGCCGAAACCCGCGCGGACGCGGAAAAGCTGGCGGACAACCTTGGCATTCGCTTGATCACCATCCCGATTGGTTCTGCATTCGAAGCCTTGCTTGCCGGTTTGGCGCCATCATTCGAAGGGCTTAAACCGGGTTTGACTGAAGAGAATATCCAGGCCCGGATCCGAGCGGTTTACCTGATGGCGCTCTCGAACAAGTTCGGCTGGCTGGTCCTCAATACCAGCAACAAGAGCGAAGCCGCGGTAGGTTATGGCACCATGTACGGCGATATGATCGGCGGCTATTCCGTCCTGAAGGATGTCTTAAAAACCACGGTTTACAAGCTCACCTGGCATTTCAATAAAATTCATAACCGCGAGATTATCCCTGAGTCCACCATCACCCGCGCCCCCAGCGCCGAGCTTCGGCCCGGCCAGAAGGACTCCGACTCGCTGCCGGAATATGATATCCTCGATCCTATTCTGGAGGGTTATATTGAAAAAGACCTGAGCATTGATGAAATGATCGCCTCCGGTTTCGATGAAAAGATTGTCCGCCGGATTGTGGAACTGGTGGACCGCAATGAATGGAAACGGCGGCAAAGCGTAACCGGGGTAAAGGTTACGACCAAGGCCTTTGGCAAGGACCGGCGTTTCCCCATAACTAATCACTATCGGGGTTAGGGTTTAACTTTTCAAGTTATTGTATGCCATGATGCCTGTTAAACTCTGGGATTTAGGGGTGAATAATACTTGGCCTGGCAGCCGATATAACTACTATCAAAGGCATTAATGCCGGGAGAATTGGCTAGGAGAGAGATGATGCATGCTTTTCAGATTGCGGAAGAATGCAAAAAACTGCTGGCAACGGACTGGCAGGAATTTGAAAGCCGTATCCAGCAGCTTTATACAGAGAGCAATGACGACATTATCCTCGATTTCTCCGGTATTGAAGAGATCAATTCGCATGTCCTTGCCATCCTTGACTCCTTGCAAGTAAGTTTGCGGGAAGATGATCATTCTCTTATAATTCGCGGGTTGAACCATAAAATTAAGCTGCTCTTAGAAATTACCGGCCTGGCTGACAACCTGGTGATTGAGGAACCCGGCAGCATCACCCAGACCGCTTGATTGTAACTGGCTTAATTTCCCTTAATCTTGAAACAGAAGATAATATGTCTATCCAATTACCGCCATCAGGTTCGGTTCTTTCCGGAAAGGCGCTCGCCGAGGCGGTGCGCAAGCTACAACGGCGCGGCCGGCGAGTGGTCTGGACCAACGGCTGTTTTGATCTCCTGCATGCTGGTCACCTTGCCATCCTGGAAGGAGCGAAAAAGCTTGGTGATGTTTTGATTGTCGGGCTTAACAGCGATGCCTCTACCCGCAAACTTAAAGGCGCAGGAAGACCAATAAACTCCCAACAGGACCGGGCCCGGCTCCTCGCTGCGCTCCGCCCGGTGGACTATGTCACTGTCTTTCGCGGCACTACCCCCCTGCCGCTCCTGCAGCGGGTCAAACCGGATATCTTTGTCAAAGGTGGTGACTATACCCTGGAAACCATGCATCATGGCGAACGCCGAGCGGTTGAAAGCTATGGCGGCAAAATCCGCTTCCTCCCCTTCGTCAAGGGCTACTCCAGCACTAAATCACTGCGAAAACTCAAACTCAAATAACCTCCCTTATCTCCATAAAAAAATTGGATCCCACCTTCTTTCCGCCAGGGTTACCAGTCAGCACTGGCTCTGTTAGGATTCTATTATCCTCTGTAAACAAAAGGGTTATATGCTTTCCTAACCTGACGCAAACATAACTTTGTTGTAAAACAAACCCCTAACAAATCAAAACCCAACATCTTTCGACGATAAGATAGATAAAAAGTTACAAAATTTTTCTCAGTTGAATAGGTGGTGATTAAAAGAACTTATGAATAACCCGATCTATGTAATTAGCGACCTGCACATTGGCGCCGGTGGGCCGAGAGACAGCTTTTCCCAGTATAATCGTGGGGCGAATTTTAATTCTTTTCTGGATCATGTCAAAAAGGAAGGTGCTGAATTAATCATTCTAGGCGACTTTCTGGATCTCTGGAGGTTTGACCTTAAAAAGATTATTGAAAAACGGAACGGTCTCCTGGATCGCTTGGCGGAAATGAAGATCAGCTTTATTTTAGGCAACCATGACCAGGCCCTACAGAACTTCAA
>JAFGNG010000002.1 GCA_016927125.1 Planctomycetota bacterium
ACCTGCCGCCTGGCCAGGCTTTTCAAAGTGTTGGGTTTTTCCGAATTCAAGCTGAAACTCGGCTACCATGACGATGAGGAGCGCGTGGCCGCCCTGCGGCGGGCGGTCGGCGCCAGGCATGACCTGCGCGTGGACGCCAACGCTGGCTGGGATATTGATACCGCGCTCAGGCGCTGCGAGGTCCTAAAAAAGTATGACATTTCCAGCCTGGAGCAGCCGGTTGCCGCGGCCGATCTCACCTCCATGGCGCGAATCCGGCAGGAAGGCGGCGTCGCAGTAATAGCGGATGAATCTCTCTGCAACCGGAGTGACGCGGAGATGCTGATTAAGGCCGAGGCCTGCGATATCTTTAATATCCGCCTCGGCAAGTGCGGCGGGTATCTCGGCAGCCTGGAGATCCTGCGGCTGGCGCGGGCGGCCCGGCTCGCCTGCCAACTCGGGGTCCTGGTGGGCGAAACCTCCATCCTCACCGCTGCCGGGCAGGAGTTCCTGGCCGGCACTGGCATGCAGCTCCACCATGAAACCTCCTTCCCGAGGTTTTTCCTCAAGCATAATCCCGCAAGCGGGGATGCCACGCCCTTCTGGCGAGGCCGGATCAGGATGCGCCGCCCCCGACCGGGATTCGGGGTTACTATCAACAAACGGGTTTTAAAGAAAGTTACAGTCAGGCACCTGGCAGTGGGGTGAATAAAATGAATGTCATAGAAGATTATAAAAAAACGCACCTTGGGATAATTTTTATCTGGCTGGTGAAGTTTGCCGGAGCCTCGCTGGCCTTGCTGATCCTGGCGCTCTTTCTTGGGGAAGGCCCGCCCAACCCGTTCAAGCTTGAGACCAAGGAACTCCTGCTCCTCTTGTGTTTATTCGGTATCTGGTTCGGGCTGGTACTGGCTCTCTGGAAGCAATGCGCGGGCGGGGCGTTAATCCTCTTTACCACCACGATCTTTTTGATCTTCGGTAATATAGATATGGGTGAGGTAGGCAAGAGTTGGGTATTCTACGCCTTCTACATCCTGGGGGTGCTGAATATCTTTTGCGGGTGGTTGCGGAAGCGGCGGTTAAAGCAGATCAAGCGCCGCCTTTCCCCGCCATTAGATCTTTAGGCTCGCAGTCGGGGTGGTGGTAGCGCTTGCGGCCGCGGGTAATCCGCCCGTACTGAATGGCCTCCTCCGGGCAGAACTGCAAACAGGTAAAGCACTTTTCGCAATGCCGGTGCCAGACGGGCTTCCCCCCTTCCATGGTAATGTTTGCCACCGGGCAGACCTGCGCGCACAAACCGCAACTCGCGCAATTTTCATCCGCGAAGAATTTTTTGTCAGAGCCGGGCAGGTATTTGGCAAGCAGGTTCGACAAGGGGTTCGCCAGCCAGGTCAGGGGCAGCAGGCCGGGTACATGATCTACCCGCTTGCGATCACGGATAATAGCAGAAATCTCCTGGAGTTTCGCACTGGTTTCGGCAAAGAGCTTTTTCTGTTTCTCTTGCTTCGGAGCGCCGTAGAGCGGGGTGTAATTGCCCGGCATTTTGAGCTTGAAGCCGGCGGCCAGCTTTACGTTTTTCTGCTGCAGGAGCAGTTCCATCTGCTTGACGGCAGCGCCCACGCAGTTGGCGCAATTGGCAATCGCGAAGTAATAGGTCTGGGGTTGCAGCCAGAGCTTGCTGATAAATTTCTTCATAATAAGCGGCATACAGAAACCGTAAACCGGGTAGATAAAGCCCACGCACTCCGCGTCCGGCTCTATCGAGCCGGAGTTCATCAACTTCGCGACCGGCATGATTTCGGTTTCTGCAAGGCTGGCGGCCAGCTCCCTGGCAATAGCGAGAGAATTGCCGGTCCCGGTGAAGTAATAGATGATCGTCTTGCCCATAGCTCTTCCTCCCCGACTCCCCCGCTGAATCTTCCCGGTACTCCAAGTGCTTTACGATTCGCGGCCCCAGATATTGGTCTTGCGCTTCTGGCGCGGCTCCCCTTCCTCGTCTTGCGCGGTTAACAAGTCATCAACCGCATCTTCGATTATATCTTCCAGCCGCTGTAATTGCATCACGATCGGGATGGTGATCGCGGCCAAGCCGAAGCCGACCATGGCTACCCAGCCCAACCAAGGCACTGACTCAAAGGTCCCGGTCTGCCCCCCGGCCACGCAGAAAGCCCCGAAGATGGAAGTAATTGCGGCGGTGCAGAAGAAGACGTAAGGCTTTTCTTTGTCCGTATAAAACCTGTAGGCAATCATCCCGGAAATGAGGGGCAGAGCAATTATCGCCAGCGTGACAATATATCCCATATATCATCCCCCTGAGTAAAATATGGCTGTTGAGTATATCTTGCCGCGCCTGCCCTGCGCGCGGGAGTTTATTATAGAACTTATTCCTCTTCCGGGGAATCCTCTTCTGCTTCCTCCTCTTCGGCCGCGATCTCGGCGGGAGTGCGCGGCTTCAAGGTGGGAAAGAGGATCACCTCGCGGATGGTCTGGCGGTTGGTGAGGATCATTACCAGGCGGTCGATGCCGATGCCCAACCCCCCGGCGGGCGGCATACCAACCTCCAGGGCGGCGCAGAAATCTTCGTCAATAGCGTCGCCGTAGCTGGCGCCGTCAGCATCCTTCTGCTGCAATTGCTTCTCAAACGCCTC
>JAFGNG010000093.1 GCA_016927125.1 Planctomycetota bacterium
ATACTCCACCGGGTCTTCGGCCGTGATGATCTTGACCCCGTCATTATTGCAGTAGTCAATGGAAGAGTAGAGGGTCGTGGTCTTGCCGCTGCCAGTGGGGCCGGTGATGACGATGACGCCGGCGGCCGATTCCAGTACATGATCGATATAGCGCACGCGCAGGCTCGGGGGGAGGCCGAGTTCACCCAAGGGAACCAGACCGACCTTTTTGTTGAGGATCCTGAGTACTATATTTTCGCCATGGACAGTGACGTAAGAACTCAAGCGCAAGTCCACTTCATTGGCATCGATGGTGATTTGAAAACGGCCGTCCTGATGGCGCCGGCGTTCCGCAATATCCACCTGAGCCAACACCTTGATGCGGGAGAGGATTTTCGACTCCATCTCCTTTTCCAAAGTGCGCATCGGCACCAGCACGCCGTCGATCCGGTAGCGCACCCGCAGGTGATCCGAAAGCGGCTCGATATGAATATCGCTAGCGTTAAGGCGGATTGCCTCCTGGACAATCACATCGACAATGTCGACCGCCTGCCCGACCGTCAGCCAGGAATTACAGCGCTTGCAGCGCAGGCGTTTCCCCGCTTTGAGATCCGTGGTGTTGTAGCGCGCACCACAATTGTGACATTCCGTGATTTGCGCCAAGGCAATACCCTTTCTGTTAGAAACCGGCCCATGGATACCCATGATCTAAATTAAGATACGGCCCGTAACGATGCTCGTCAAGGATGAAAGTGTTTAGAAATAATTTTACGGGAAGTTACAACGGATTTCCAGTGGGAGAACCCTGGCCTCGGCAGGCATTTCTGCTTGACTTTATAGTGGATGCGCTTTTACTTTTATAAGATAAGGGAATCAGGCGTGCGGTTATCAAACCACCCAATCAATCGGAGAAGTCTAATCATGCTGAAACTCGTTGCGCGAAACCTCTTTATTCTTGTTGGCACCGCCGCTGCCTGCGGACTCGCCCTGGCGGCGGAGTTGGAAGCCCCGGTCGAACCTGAGAGCTCGACCTACTGGGAACTCTTGCGCTACGGGTGGCAGATCAACCTGGTGCTCGGGTTCCTCGCTTTTATCTCCATCTTTCTTTTTATCCATGTGCTCTTAAGCACCCGGCGGAGGTTTAGCGCCCAACCGCGCCTTTTGCAGGAATTTCTTGACGATGTCGCCTCGGGGGATATTGAACGGGCCAGCACCCGCGCGGTCGAGAGCCGCTCGCTCTTAGGACAGGTGATTCTGCCGGCGCTGAAATTGCACGACCACCCCGACGAACGCATGTACCAGGCGGCGGAAGGCGCCGGGCGGCGGGTGATTGGCGATTTGCGCCAGCGGGTAACTTACCTAGCGAATATCGGCGTGCTCTGCCCGATGATTGGCATGCTGGGCACGGTGATGGGAATGGTTACCGCCTTTGAAGCCTTCGGCGCGGAGTTGGAGATAACACTGAAGCAGAGTATGTTTACCGGCGCCATCGGCAAGGCGCTGATCACTACGGCGGTGGGTTTGATTGTCGGAATTCCAAGTATGGCGTTCTATTTTTTCACTATCGGCAGGGTAAACCGCATCCGTAACGAATTGGAACTTGCCGCGGAAACCATTATTGCTTGTTTGAAGGAAACCAAGTGAACTTTTCCCGTGATGAAGCTGAGCGGCACGATTTCCAAATCGCGCCGATGATCGATATTGTCTTTCTCCTGTTGATCTTCTTTATCGTCACCTATGCCATGGCCCAGGTGGAGAATGAGATCGGTATTGCCCTGCCCGCGGCGCAATCTTCCGAGGAACAATCCAGCCGCAACAACCAGGTGGTGGTGAATATCCGCAGCGACGGGCAGGTGGTCGTCAACCGCCGGGTGATCACCCAGGAGGAATTGCTCGACAAGATGAAGTACCTTTCTGAATTTGGCGGCGCGCCCAGCGTGATTATCCGCGCGGATGAGAATTGTCGCTACCGTTACGTGGTGGCGGTTTATGATATCTGCGCGCAGGCGGGGGTTCCGCAAATCATTGTCCGCACCCACGGCGAGGAGAACGCCAATGCCTCCCCGCGTTAATTCATCCCCAAATCAACGGTTTCCGCTTTGCAGGATTCTCTGCTCTGCCTGGTTGGCTTTTATCCTCGTGGTGGCTGCCGGTTATGCCGGGGATAATTCTTCGACTCCTGAAGCTCCCGGCCCCCAGGATATTTTTAGCCCCGCCTCGCAGCAGTTTGATTTCGCTTCCGGGCTTTTTGCCCGTAAGCTCTACAGTGAAGCGGAGGTTGAATACAAATCCTTCCTGGAAAATTTTCCGGATGATGTCCGCCGGAGTTATGCCACTTTCAATCTTGCCAAGACCCGCTTCGCGCTCAAGCGCTTCGCCCGGGCCGAGGTGGAATTCAATGAATTCATCAACGCCAATCCCGGAAGCGAGCTCTTACCGGAAGCGCAGATGCAAATCGGTTGTTGCCGGTTCGAGCGCAAAGCTTATACGGAGGCGACTGCCGCTTTGGAACCCTTGGTTAACAACCCGGTCTTCGCCGAGGTAAAGGTCCCGGAGGAAGTCCGTTACTCCGCTTATTATTACCTGGGCCGCGCCCACCAGGAACTCGGAGAATTGGAAAAAGCCGCGGAGTCCCTGACCCAGTCTCTCCGTTCACCTCCGCCCCTGCAGGTGCTGGCCAGGTTTGCGCTCGGGGAAGTTGAAGCCGACCGGCAGCAATACCCGGAGGCGGAAACCCACCTGCGTACGCTCCGCCAGGAATACCCCCAACACCCGCTCTATCCCGCCGCCGGCCTACGCCTGGCCGAGGTGCTCCGCCAGACCGGAAGGCTGGATGAAGCTGCGGAACTCTACCAGGAGTTGACAAAACTCGACGGCAATACCCCTGAATCACGCGAAGCCTTTCTCGGCCTGGGGCTGGTGCGCTTTGGACAAGAGGATTTCCTCGCCTCTGTTAATGAAGCGAGGAAAGGCTTGGCTTTTAAAGACCCGGCCTTGACGGCCCCGTTGCGATATTTACTCGGGATTTCCTTACTGCGGCAGAAGGAATACGGGCAGGCCGACGCCATCCTGGCAAATATCAAAGAGGGCGAGTATGCTGCGGCCGCGGCCGTGCAGAGAATCTGGGGATATCTCGGGGCCGCGCGCCTGGATGAAGCGGAAGCGCAGGCCAACTTCTGTATGAAAACCTTTCCGCAACAGGAGCCCGGCACGGTTGCATACCTCTTCGGCACAGCCCTCTTTCGCAAGGCTGAATATGAAACCGCGATTACAGCTTTCAGCAAGGGCCGTGAATTAACGGCAAATCCCTACCGTGAGGAATCCGCCTTCCAGCTCGCGCTCGCCTCTGAGCGGCTGGGTAAGGATGCAGACGCGGTCGCGGCTTACACGGTGTTCTGCGAAGATTTTCCTGACAGCGACTCCCTCCCGGCAGCGTTGATTGGCTTGGGCAATGCTCACTTGCGGTTGAAGAACTACGCTGGGGCGATCGCCGCTTACAATCAAGTTACGGGACAGGACAGCGCCAGCGCGGCGCAGACAGAGCACGCCCGGCTCCAGGAGGCGCTCTGCCATTACGCCCTGGAGGAGTATGAAGAGATGGACAAGTGCTACCGCGCCATCCTAGAAGAATCTCCCCGCAGCGCGGCCGCGCCGGAGGCCTTGTACTGGGTGGCCTGGGGAAAGCAGAGAGCGGGGAATTATCCTGAGGCGATTGCGCTCTTCCAGCAATTCCAGACAAATTATCCCAAGCATACCCGGTCCGACCAGGTGTTGTATCTCCTGGGCATGAACTATTACCAGAATAATGATGAAGAGAAAGCGGCGGAGATCTTTTACCGGATCCTGCAGGAACACCCCGCTATCAAAATGCAGGAAACCGAGTTGCTTTGGCTGGGCAACTTCTTCCTGCAGAAAGACAAGCCGGGGGAAGCTAACCAGGTTTATAACACCCTGCTGGCGAGGCAGCCGGGTTCGAAGATCCGCACCATGGCGCAATATTACAGTGCCGAGGCCCAGCGCCGCCGCGCTGTGCACCTCAATACCGGAGCTGCCTGGAAGAAAGCTGCGGAGAGCTTCCGCCTGTTGACCGTGGAAGAAGATCCCCGCTTCAATGTCCTTTCGCACTTCGGTCTGGGCCAGTGCCTGCGCCGTCTCGGAGATCTCGCCGGCGCGCGCGCGGCCTTTGCCAAAGTCGACTTTGATCCTGACGACCCGATGATGGCCAGCCTCCTCTTTGAAAGGGGGATGCTGGAGAAAGCAAGCGGGAACCTGGACACCGCCCTGCGCCTGCTGATGCAGGTAGGCTTGCTGTATGATGAGATCGACCTCTGCGGGGAAGCGCTGCTGGCCGCAGGAGAGATCTGTGAAGCGCAAAAGGATTTTGACAAGGCCGCCACCTGCTACCGGGAGCTGTTTGGCGACCAGGCGGGGAGTTATGGCAAACGCTATGGGGAGAAGAGCCGCTGGTCAGTGGAAGCGCGGCAGCGTTATAATTCCATGCAACAACAGAGGCAAGCGGAGGCCAGTACCCCTCAACCCGCGCCCCCTGCCCCGGAAGAAGAGTAATTCCTGTCTGGATCAAAAAGCAGTTTGTCCGTAATATATTTTAAGAAGCATAAAATCCGCGAAAGCCCTCGTGTCTGCCCGGAATTAAATATATACCCCGATCAATCTCTTGTCAGTTTTATTTGCTTTAACTTATTACACAACTTATCCATCATTAAAAGTCTTTCAAAAGCCTTGAAATTGTGTAAAATAGGTCGATTGAATTCGCCTTAACGTATTTAATGCTCAAAAAAACATGAAAGGAATCAAAATGCGCCCAGTTTGCCTCATTATCCGAGACGGCTATGGTTATAGTGAAATAAAAGAAGGCAATGCTGTTATGGCAGCAAATACGCCGAACGCCGATTTCTATAAAGAGAAGTATCCCCATACCCTGCTTGATTGTTGCGGCGAGCCGGTGGGTTTGCCCGACGGCTACCAGGGTTCATCTGAGGTTGGCCACCTTAATATCGGCGCTGGCCGGATTGTGATCCAGGAGCTAAAGCGGATTGATGACGGTCTCTCCAGCGGGGAGCTTTTCAAAGCTGAAAAGTGGCAGAACCTCGTCGCTAACTGGAAATCTAACCAGAGCCGCCTGCACCTGCTGGGGCTCTTGCAGGACGAAGGCGTGCATGCGCACCAGGAGCACCTCTACAAGATCATGCGCCGGGCGCGGGAGGAGTATCCCGAGGGCGAGATCATTATCCACCCCTTCCTCGATGGGCGCGACACCCCGCCGCGCAGTTGCCTGGAATTTATTGCCAAGCTCCAGAAAGTCATGGCCGAAGTCGGCTCTTGCCGCATCGGCACTGTCATGGGGCGTTATTATGGCATGGATCGCTCGCGCAATTGGGAATTGACCGACA
>JAFGNG010000094.1 GCA_016927125.1 Planctomycetota bacterium
AGCGGGAGTGGCGGAATGGCAGACGCGCTAGCTTGAGGGGCTAGTGACCTTCGGGTCGTGGAGGTTCAAATCCTCTCTTCCGCACCAAATTAAACCAGCCCTTTGGAAAATTTTCCAAAGGGCTGGTTGCTTTGAACTCTAGATAAATATAAAAACCCGCACGGGAAAAAATCCCGCGCGGGCATATTTTTGTGCCCAGAGGTTAAACTACTTCAAACGGCTTTTGCGTACCGCTTCCATCCGGTCAATTTCAGCCTGGGCTTCAGGTCCGATGATCTCGCCGGCGAGGGGGCTGCTGGCGGTAATGCCGCACTTCGGGCAACGCGCGTTCATCATAGCATTAATAAAGGCGTTATGCTTGGCCTGGTATGCAGCCATTTCTTCTTCACTGGCGCCATCACCGGGATAAACCGGGGTTTCAAGATCAATGATCCCAAGATATATTGAATTCTCGCCATTTTCATCCTTACACCGGGTGCAATAATAACCCGGCCACATGGCGTCCGCGCCGCAGGCATCACAATGATAAGGCGGGTATCCAACTTCTCTAAAGTCGGGCTGGAAGATTTCTTTCCTGGCACCGCATTCAGCGCAGATATAGGTTTTCTTAATTTTTCCCAAAGCTTTGTTCGGGTCTTCCTTGGTCATGAATGAATAAATACCGACAGCAATGATGATAATAAGAATAATCATCATTCCTTTACTTTTTTTCCAGTCTCCAGCCATGATCTTTCCCTCCACTTTTGTAACTGCCAAGATATTCCAATTAAATCACTATGCCATTATCAACAAAATAAATCATAACCCGTTTTACAAAAAAAGCAAGTACCAAGTTACATGTATGAAAGGTTATGGTTAATACGCATCCCTGCCGAAAATGGCGGTTGGTATAGTCTTGCAGATTATTTTTAAATCCAGAATTAATGACCAGTTGCGAATATAATACATGTCAAACTCAACCCGCTTGCGCATCTTTTCCACCGTCTTGGTTTCACCCCGCCAGCCATTAATCTGGGCCCAGCCAGTGATTCCAGGCCTGACCTTATGCCGCATCATATAACCCTTGATAATCTGACGGTAATGCTCGTTATGGGCGACTGCGTGCGGGCGCGGGCCGACAATTGACATCCTGCCCTGCAGGACATTAATAAACTGCGGCAGTTCATCCATACTGGTCCTGCGTAAAAACGCGCCCAGGCGGGTGATCCGCACATCATCTTTGGTTGCTTGCGGTATATTCTCGCCATCCTGGCAGACTGTCATGCTGCGGAACTTCCAGACTTCTATCAGTTCACCTCCCAGGCCGTAACGCCTTTGTCGAAAAATAATCGGCCCCCTTGAAGTGAGTTTGATTAGAATTGCGATGATCACCATGGGGATAGAGACAAGAGTGAGGATGAAGATAGACAGGATTATATCCTCTATCCTTTTGATTATACCATCAGCACCATAAAACGGTGTGGCATAGACGCTTATGGACGGAATATCGCCAACGGACGTCCAGCGTACATGCATCAGGTTGAAGAGAAAAAAGTCTGGGACTACAAAAACACTCGCAGTAGTGTCTGAAAGCTGGTCAATCACATCCCGGATGCGCCTCTCGCCATTCATCGGCAGGGAGACATATACCTGGTCAATCCGGCCGTCCTTAATGCTTTGGATTAAAGCATCAATATTACCAAGCAAGCCGATCTTTTCAAAGGGGATCTCCGGCAACCTCTCCGCCGGGCGATCATCATAAAAACCAACCATGGAAAGCCCCATCCACGGCAGGTCAATAATGTTTTCACAAACCCTTAGTCCAACTTTGTTTACGCCAAAGATAGCAGCATTGCGGAGGTTCCATCCCTGGGTATGCAAGAGCTGCAATAACATCCGCCAGCCAGAATGCCAAAGGGATAGAATCACCGGACTTGATATAAACCAGAGAAGAAGCGCAAAGCGGGAATAATTAGTAGTGGTTTTGCTTACAAAGGCCAAAATCAGAGGCATTGGAATGACACAGAGCCACGCCAGGCAAATTTTAAGGATTTCGCTCCATAACTCAACTTGTCTCCAAGACTTATATAATCCCGACAGCTCTGCAAGCAAGACAAACCACGCTGCTGACAAAAGCCCGGTGGTCTGATAGAGTTTGGAGACTTCTGCGTCGCGCAGAAATACGCTGACCCAAAGCAGGAGGTAAATTAAAGCATAATCTACAAACGGTAAAATTAAAGAGAATTTCTCTCGGCCAGGACGCAGGCTTCCTTCTTCAACCATGAGTCAAGTTCTTCCTCTTTTCAACGCAAATGAGGTTATTTTGCAATTAATGGTTTTTAACTTTCAATAGTGTCAATAGAACAGTATTACTAAGAACTTAGGTTTTAAAATTAAGAGTTCTAATCAAAGAAATCCAGTTACAACATATTCAGAAACAAGAGTTTATTATTAAATCGTAATAATTGTGAATTATATGCAGATTTTATATAATAAAAGCGATTAAACTAATATTTTTTGCCTCCATAGCGGCAAAAAGAATTCTTAGATAACTATGATGCCTTTATTAACCTCCACTTTTACAAAACTTTACAGGCAGGGTTGACTGCACCGTGAGAATATTATAGTATTGCCAACCGCAACCAGCTTTCAAGGAGAAAATCATGAGTGGCAAGAAGAAACTTATTTTTGGACTAATTGTGGCAGTAATTTTGGTGACTGCCAGTCTTTCTGTAGTTTTTATTATCCAGCGGCAACAGGAAAAACCTTCTTGGGAAGAATACCAGGAGGCGCAGGATTTTCTGGCCGCGGATGATCCGGCACGGGCACTCGGACCTCTGTTCAGGGCCTCCTTAGCTTCCGCCAAAGATGCTCCGGAAAAGGAATTGCAGTACTGCTTGGAAACCGTGCGGCTGGCGGCGGAATTGGGCAACAAGTATCAAGTTATCAATCTGCAAGCTAAGCACTTGTGGGACGATCTCGGTAGGAGGGATGAAGAGATCCTCCTGATGCTGCTTAGTGTTTACACCAAACCTTTGGAAGAGAGGCTTGCATATGGCTTGGAATTAGTTGCGCAAATGGAAGATTCTCCTGAAAAAACCAAATGCAAGGCCGATATTTTATTGGGTTTTGATCATATTGAAGAAGCGGCTGTAATCTATGAAGAGCTTTATGCCCAAAGCCCGACCGCGGAAATTATAAGCGCTTTATCCAATTGTTACCTGAGAATGAACGAGCTCACCAAGGCCGTTGACTTACTCAACGAGAACCGGGAAAAAGGCCTGTTGGGAGCAGATAGCTACCGAATCCTGGCTGAGATTTATGCCTGGCAGGACAAATATGAAGAAGCGCATGCTGTCTATGAAGAAGCAAAGCAAAACAACAAATACGTTGATTCCTTGCAATTGCGCGAGGCCATAACCTATTTTTCCAATAGCCAGAATAATGAATGTAAAAAACTCCTGGAGGGCATCATTAATCCCTACCGGCTGGGGCTGGTCAACCAGGAGATGAAATCATTCATTATTACCAGGAAATTCAAAGAATTTGTAAAACTTTTACAAGAAGGCACCCAGCCGTTTGCAGCTAAAATTTTACCATTAATGCATCCTAGCACCAGGGAGATGATCGCTGCCTTTGATCCTGAAAAATCTTCCACCAGCGAATTGTTTGTGGCGTTTGTGGTGGATTTTAACCGGATCTTGGCGGGGGAGTCCCTGTACGATAAAACCATCTTTCCTGACAATGAAAAATTTCTGAACAGAACCAACGAATTACTTGCAATCGTATCTCCAACGCCGGACGAGCTTTTCGAATTGAACCGGTACCTGCTGACCGAAGGATTCCGGGGGTATATTGATGTGCCGGAGCCAAGCTATCTTGCCAGCCGGGCGCGCGTTTACCTGTCTTCACTCGCGGATGAAACAGAAGCTGAAACAGAAGAGGGCGCGGTTGATCCTCTGGAAAATCCCGATTTGGAAAAAGCACGAAGAACCGAAAGAATTGAGCAGTTAAAGGCAAAGCGCCTGGATCGGATTAACAAGTTGGAAAGCATGGCACAGGGCGAACGCCCTTGGCTGGAGGGGGAGCGTTTTTTCTATCAGTATATGCGCGAACGCCTGACGAATACCGGGGAACCGGTTGAAACCCTGAATCATGCTTACCGACTGCTTGAGACCTATCCTCCGGTAATTGTCCAGGTCGGTAGGGAAAACACTATGCAGGAGAAATATGCCGACGCCATTAGCGCTTATGAAAAAGTTATGAAAACGGACCGGGTCTTTGCCCGCAGTCATATTATCCAATTTGAGATTGCCCTCTCCTTGGCCAGGGATGAAAAATACAAAGAGGCCTTGGGAATAATTGCAAATCTCCATAGGCGCAAATATATCACCCGAGCCACCTTGGAAGTTTTCCGGGATCTTTCGGAAAAGCTTAATATCGAAAAGGGCATGAATCTCGCCCAGGATCTTTTAGAGGATATTTATAAAAACGATCCCAAGGTTGAGTATCAAGGGGCAATGATGCACTGGCGCGCCGGTGATTTTGAAAAATCCTATGAAGCTTTCACCAAGCTGACTGTCAAATACCCCGAGAATGAGACCTTGGAATATATGCGTCTCGCCAGCTTATTGGGCACGAAGGATTATGAGCGGTTGCTGCAAGAATGCAACCAGAGCAAACTTCCGCCGGAGCGCATGGCTGGCTTGAGAGCGGATGCACTGGAAAACCTGAAGCGCTATAACGAAGCGCTCGCAGCCTATAAGAAAGCTGTTGAAGATCCCAACGCCGCGCCGATCTTCCGGATCCGTTACGGCCGGCTGTTGGTGAATAACAACCAGCAAGAAGAAGGCATCGCCCAACTCCAGGCAGCGCTGGAAAAGGATCCGGAGAACGTCCTTGCTAATCTTGGCATGGCAACGGTAGCCATGATGACCAATGACTATCAAACCGCGCGGAAATACATCAAGAAGGTAACTGACAAGCAACCCGATGATATTGTCGAAGTCTACCAACTCCTGGCGGAGGCGGATTATGCTGAGAATAAAATTGAGAGCGCCGAAGCTAATATCCACCGGGCAATCAATGTTGACCCCAGGAATATCCGCAATAACTATCTTCTTGGCAAGATCCAGAATCGGAAAGGCGAATTTAAAGATGCCAAGAGAAACCTCGCTGCCTATCTGCAGGAAGTTCCCAAGGATGTCGATGCCCTCTTCCAGTTAGTGCACGCTTTGAATGCGCTCCAAGAATATGAGAGCGCCTTGATGATTATTGACAACCTGATCGAAACTAACCCCCAGAGCATCCAGTTGCGGCAGACAAAATTCAGCCTTCTGGTCGGGGCGAAACGGCTTGAGGAAGCGAAGAAGCTCCTGGCGCTGATCAAATCGAGCTTGAAGGATATCGAGGCCCTGCGTTATGAAGCCCAGATCCTGGAGGCTTCGGGAGATCTCCCTGGGGCCATCAACCTGCTCAAGACCAGGCTGATTGACAAAGACGTAGCCTTCTACTGGGCCAGCCTCATGCTCAAGAATAAGTCTCCGGAAGGGGTTTTGGAAGTTACCCAGAAGCATAATTACCCCTCTAATGCTATCGGACAGCTGGCAATCCTGGCAGACATGCAGGGCTACCCTGATTTAGCCAGCATGTTGTATGAACGAGCGGTTGAACAAGACCCAAACAATTTTATTTGGCAGAACAATTTCGCCTGGGCCAACCTGCGCAGCGGCAATCCGGATCAGGAAAAGATCCTGACCGCAATTACGAAAGCCTTCGAGCTTGCGCCCGGAGAAATTTCAGTTCTTGACACTTATGCCTCAGCCTTGACCACCTTCAAGCAATCCGAGGAATGCGTTACCCTGCTCACCAACAATATCAATCTGACCCTCAGCTCCAAGAGCCTGGCTTATTACCTGGCCGTGGCATACGAAGGCCAGGGCGAATTCGGCAAGGCGCTGGAATATTACGAACGAGCCAAGAGCATGAAGGGCGAGTTGACAAACATTTCCGTGAGTAATGCAGATTTGGACGCCAAGATTATAGAGTGTAAAAACAAAGGCGAATAATTAATGGAAGAAAAGCCTTCGGAAAAGATTAGCGCGCAACCGGCGAAGAATCCAAACCAGTTTATTCCCGCGCTAATTATTGCCGCGACGGTTTACCTGTTCTTTGATTTGTTTGCGAACAAGCTGATCGAAACCCAGTTGCGGGAAATCTCGTCTATTATCGGCCAGTTTATCCTCTCCATTTTCTATACCGATGTCGTTCGTAACGGCACCATCCTGACCGTTTCCGGCCTGCGGTTTGATGTGGTTGGCGCCTGCAGCGGTTCGACTACGCTGAAGGTGCTGACCGGCCTCGGGATTTTCTGGGTGGGAACCTATCCCCGGCTTACCTTGGAGCGGAGGGTTTTCGCAGGTATTCTGACCGTGCCGATTGCTATTTTCTCCAACGGCGTCCGCGTCTCCATGCTGGTGGCCGGTAGCGTCACCCTGGGTGAGCCGATAGCGGATGGCCCCTTGCATGCCCTGTTCGGATTGATTAGCTTCTCCCTGGCGCTGGCCTGCTTCTTTATTCTTACCGATCGGCTGGCGTTGGATCCTTCCCATGTGATCAAAACCAGCGGAGTGAAGAAGAAGTGGGTCGCAATTACTATTCTCCTATCTCTTTTCTATCTACCCTTCCTCATTGCTCTGGTAAGCGGTTGGTGGGGGGCTCGCTATAATCCTTATAACCACATTGGTGCTCTCGCCACGATGACGGGAGTGGGCCTGGGGGTCTATTTCTGGAATAAAGCGCCACGCCAGCATGATTGTCATATAATTGGCTTTGGCTTGTTCTTCCTGTCCTTGTTGATTGCCCTGGCCTCTATCATGATCGAAGTCAAGCTTCTGCTTGGGATCAGTATGCTGGGCGCACTCCTGTCTTTCTGTCTGATCTTGAAAGGCTGGCGGTTTACCGTGAGTTGCCTGCCAATATGTGGGATAATTTATTTGGGGTTTCCAAAAATCGAGGTGCAGCTCAACACTATCACTTCATACTTCAAGATTTCCGCCATGGAGCACAATCTTCTGATCAGGAGTCTCCTGCTGGCGTTCTTATTGATTGTCTTCTTCATCCTGAAAAGCAAGCTTGTTTTGGAGAAAGAGAAGAAACCTGCCGTCTTTAACCACCTTAACCTGATTCTGATTCCCACGATTCTCGCGGTCTGCTTCCAGGCATATTTCGCTACTGCGCCGTTAAGTGGGCAACAGAACAACACCCTCGCGATGAGCTTCCTCCTCGGTGATTGGGTGGGCAAACAGCAGCAAGCGGATGAACTCTCCCGGAACTTCTTCGGGGCAGACAAGATTTGGAAGCGCCGCTACACCAACTCTGAAGGGGATCATGTAGATGTCATCATTAATTCCTCCAGCGGTGATCGTACCCGCAACCATCCGCCGGAATACTGCCAGACGGGAGCGGGCTTTAAATTTGATTCCAGCGATGTCCGGACCTTCCTCCTCCCGAACGGCAAAGAGCTTAAAGTGACCTATATTGAGATGCATTACCAAGATAACCTTGAGCGGAAGTTGGATTTTATGTACTGGTTCACTGATGGGGAATCCGCCTTCGCCGATTATGTCAATATGATGGCCCATGATACCATGCGCCGCCTGGTCGGTCAGAAAACCGACTGGTTCC
>JAFGNG010000095.1 GCA_016927125.1 Planctomycetota bacterium
AAAAAAAGGTTATTGCCCCCGCAGTACCGGTTACAACCAGAGCCATGCCGGTAGCTGCAAGCGCGCTGTTACGGCTACGGCGGGGCAGTTTGGCACCCAGATTCTGCCCAACCATGGTAGCAGCGGACCCTCCGAAGCCGAAGGTAGGGAATAAGGTTATCATTCTGATTCTGAATCCTACAGTGTAAGCAGCTACCACCGCGGTGCCAAATTTTGCGGCAATTGACATTAGTAGAACATTCATCAGAGTCCTGGTGCCCATCTGCAGGGAACTAGGCAGGCTAATGGTAAAGATTTTCCACATTGCCGAGAGATCGGGATTTAAATTAATCAGGCGGATATGCACGCGGAGGTTTCCGCGCAAGAGTACGGCAAGCCCGATAATGAATGTCACAATCCGGGCGATCACGGTGGCCAAGGCCGAGCCGTCGACACCCATCTCGGGGAAGCCCAGCAAGCCAAAAATCATAATCGGATTGAGTATGATATTGCAGACCGTGGTTAAGATCCCAAGGAGTAAAGGGGTAACCGCATCGCCAGCCCCATTAAGAATCCCGTTAAGGACAAACATGGCCGCCAGGAAAAAGATGCCAATAAAAGAAATGTGGAGATAACCGGTTCCGAGTTCGACTACTTCCGCCTTGCCACCCAAACCCTGCAGCATCCACTCAGAGGCAAGATACCCGATGATTCCAATGGCAATGGAAAAGAAAATAGTGAGGATCAAAGACTGCCCGGCAAAATGGTTGGCGTGGCCTTCATCTCCCGCTCCGATTGACCGCGCAATCATCGCGACCACCGCAGTATTAATACCGATAAAGACGGTAGTAAGCAGCATCAGGATCATGCCGGCCATCCCGACAGAAGCCACGGCAGCAGCCCCCAGTTTGCCGACAAAAAACATATCTACCAGCGATTGGATTGATTGAAAGACACTGGCGGTGATCATCGGGATTGCCAGTCCCAGAATCCCCCTCGGGATAGAACAGGTGGTCAGATCATTTGTAAATGATTTCCGAATATACTGCTGGAGGCTCATTATAACTTCTCTTCTCGATAAACCTGGCAAGGAGTTGAAGCAAGCCAAATAATAAAAATGAGAATCAGATTATACAGTTAGAAATAGTAATGTAAAACACTATTGATAAAAGTCAGGCTGGCAAGCAGCAAGCGGAGGCGGGAAGCAACTTATGCCAGGAAAAATAAAAAAACCCGAACCCATGTATTTATAACAGGTTCGGGTGGTTTATCTGGTAGCGGCGACTGGAGTCGAACCAGTGACCTCGGGCTTATGAATCCCACGCTCTAACCAACTGAGCTACGCCGCCGATTTTGAGTAGAATAATATGCTTTATTAAGATAGCATTGTCAAGCATAACTTGCAAAAACCGCATAAATACCGCTAAAAGAAGGTAAAATCTTTAAATTGTCAAAGCTATCCCCATTTTTCAATAATTTCATCAGCCGCCTTTGGCATAATCCCGATAAGTCCGGCAAGATCAAGAATGGTGAAGCGATCCCGGATTTCATGGGAATGGATAAAAGCCTCCAGCACATAGCCGGGATCATACCCTAGGTCTTCGCAGCAGTATGCCGCTTTTGCCTTCTCCAGGCAGTTTCGAACTACTTCGGGCGGACGGGTAAAGCTAGAGAGGGTAGCGCGCAGCTCATCCCAGGCAGAGCCTTGTTGTAGAAATTCGAAGGCTTGGTGCAGGCGGGGGATCTTCTCGGTGTAGTGGTTTTTGACTTCCGCTCCGAGGTGTCCCCAAAATTTTGCATCAATCTTTTCGCGCGGGGCACGGTAAATCGGCGATTCAACCGCTAACACCCTCCGGTAAAGCTCGCTGGCGAAAATTGTTCCCAATCCCACCTGGCGGCCGTGGAGATCATGCTCGGTACCATCTTTAAGAGCCCACATATCAAAGGTGTGCGACAACATATGCTCCGCGCCGGAAGAGGGGGCGGAGGTGCCTGCCATATTCATTGATACCCCGGTGAGGAGCAGGCCGTAAAAGAGCGTCTCAATCGCCTTGGCATCCCCATTTAAAATCTTTTCGGGATGATCCAGGTAGAGGGGTTCGATCTCAGAAATCAGGTTTACCGAACGTTCACAGAAGTAATCCCCAAAAATAAGATGATTCAATCGCCAGTCTACTGAGGATACCGACTTGGCAAGGATATCACCCAGGCCCGCCGTGGTCAGGTGGTAAGGCGCGTCGCGCAACACCTCGGGAGAGGTAAACACAGCCTGGGCAGTTTTCGCGTAAAGCAAGCCCTTGACGCCCTTCTCGGTAGTGGCAATGTTAGCGGAAGCATAGCCATTCATGGAATTGGCAGTGGCAAACACCACATAAGGAAGTTTACGCTCAAACGCCAGCCATTTCGTAAGATCATTAATCACGCCACTGCCGACCGCCACCAGAATATCAACATGGGTGATCTTCTCAGCTATTACCGCCAGGGTAAGATCATCGCAAATCGGGGTTCCGGGGCGATCCGCATCTCCCAGGGAATCCGGTATTACCACCTCTTGGACTTTCCAGGCAGCCTTTTCCAGGGCTGCCAGAACGTCTTCTCCAGCGGCTTCCCGGGTGCGGATATCCATTAACACCGCGACCTTCCTGCCAGTGGTGTAATCGCGGATAATGCCTGGCAGAAGGTTAGCGGCATCAACATCATAGATAATCCGTTCTGGTTCAATGGTGTGGGCCTTACCGCAAGCGCAGGCAAAGGTAGAGCCGAAGAGATCCATGTTAGGATATTCAGACATGTAGTTCTCGCTTTCTTGATGACAAATCCGTCTATATAATTTTAGGCAGAATTAAATCCATATTAATGATAAATATATTATTGCAGCAAGAAAAGGATAACTTAGAAAAAAGCCAAGGAATATTTACTTGGTGCAGGGGGGGGTAAATATGGCGCGCGAGAAGGAGGGTCGTCGCGTTTTGTGAAAAACCAACAGCCCCGGCTATTCCGCCGCAATTATACGATCCCGGCCAATAGTTTTGGCCTCATAGAGGGCATGGTCGGCTTTTCTAATCAAGTCTTCAAGCGATTTACAGGCAATAGTATCGGAAATGCCAAAGCTCAGGGTTATTTGCAGTTTTTCCGTAGTTTCATTAATCCTGATATTTCCCAATACCTCACGGTATTTCTCAGCGAGTTTAACTGCACCCTTGATGTTAGTATCATGGCAGAGAACTGCGAATTCTTCGCCTCCAAAGCGGGCTACGAAGTCGGATTCACGACATTCCTGCTTCAAGGTCTTTCCGATTTTAACCAGCACTTCATCCCCGACAACATGTCCATAGGAGTCATTAATATCTTTAAAATTATCGACATCAGCCATGATAAAAGCAAAGCTGCCCTGGTTACGATGGATTCTGGCCCATTCATTTTCCAGACGCTCCATCAAGGCCCGCCGGTTGTACAGCTCGGTCAAGGGATCGATCTGCGCGTATTTTGTCAAGAGATCTTGCATGTGCTTGGTCCGCAGGGCCGCGCGCACCCGCGCCCGGAGTTCAAAATGATCAAAGGGTTTGGAGATATAATCAACCGCCCCGAGATCCAACCCCTTGACTTTGTCTTCGGTGGAGTTGGAACTGGTAAGAAATATTATCGGGATAGAGGATAATTCACCATCCTGTTTTAAGATTTGGCAGACATCAAAGCCAGTCATGCCAGGCATATCAATGTCCAATAGAATCAGGTCAGGCTTCAGGGACTTAGTCTCCTTAATCCCAGATACCCCGTCTTCTGCAAAGAAAATTTCTAAATTCTCCTTTGCTAACCGCGCCTGGATTACCGAGATATCATCCGGACTGTCATCGACGATTAAGACTTTCATTTATGCTTAAGCTCCTATTAACTTAAGATTGGTCAGATAGGCTAAACCGTACTTGTGATCGGTTTAACCTCTGCGCTGAGATCATTAGAAACCGGATTATTAGTATTACCAAAGCCAGCCATGATTGACTGGGTTGTTAGGCTTATTTTACACAGGATTTGCCTGGCAGAGTCGAAGTCTTTTGCAATGACTTTGTTTTCCAGCAAGGCGCCGAGATCGGTCAGCATGGAATAACCGTATAATCCCCCAGCTCCTTTTAGCTGATGCGCCATGCGCTGGAGCTCCCGGTAACGCTTATCGGTAAAGGTCGACCACATAGTTTCCACACGGGTTTCAAGATCAGTGATAAAGTCAGTCAGCAGATCCGCAATCTCCGGGTCATCCGCATATCCTGAGACAATAGATTCCGGAATCTCATATCCGCTTACCGGGTTGTTGATTTCGTCACTCTCAACAGTTTGATTGGATATAGGAGTAGTGTGCTTGATAATTAGCTCAATCAGGCGCTCGCAATTAACCGGCTTACTGATATAGTCGTCACAGCCGCACGATAAGCATTTTTCACGATCGCCAATCATGGCATGGGCAGTCAAGGCGATAATCGGCGCGCCATAGCCCTTTTCACGCAACACCGAGGTAGTTTCATAGCCATCCTTCTGGGGCATTTGCATGTCCATGAGGACCACATCATATAACTTGCTTTCGGCTTTCTTTAAGGCGATGATGCCGTTGCCAGCTTTATCCACAATTGCACCAGCCTTGGTTAGGATAGCCCCAAGCAGGCGTTGGATATCCGCGCTATCCTCCGCGAGCAGAACTTTAATTCCGGTAAGCTTATTAGAGATTGCGGCATCTTCCTGATAGTTATTTCTGACAATGGACTCACCCGGATATGCCAGCATTTCAACCCCATTAAGCGGACCGGTGGGAATGGTAATGACCACGCGGGTGCCTTTGCCAAGCTGGCTGTCGACTTCAAGCTTGCCCCCCATCAGTTCTACCAGCCGCTTGGAGATAGCGAGACCAAGACCGGTGCCTTCATGCTTCCGGGTACTCGAAAGATCAACCTGCACAAAGGGTTGATATAAAGCGGGAAGTTCCTCGGGGCAGATGCCAATCCCCGTATCGACTATTTCGATCTTGATTGCCGGCTTATCCTGCTGCCATTGACGCAGAAAGGTTGTGACCACCTTAATTCCACCGGTATTGGTGAATTTTATGGAATTACCGATCAGGTTCATCAGAATCTGCCGCAGGCGCATTTCATCTACAAGAATTGTCTGCGGAATTTCGGTGGTATAATCCGCTGCCAGGCTTAAGCCGGCGTTAGTAGCCTGCACCCGCAGCATACTGGCAACATCTGCGATTACTGCGGCCACGCAACATTTTCGAGGATTGAGGATTAAGCTGTTTGCTTCAATCTTTGAAATATCCAGGATGTCGTCAATCAGGACCAGCAGATGTTCGCTGTTACGGCGGATTGTTGATATATACTTCTTTTGGCTTTGAGTGGTTTCATTCATGTCAGCAAGCAGGTCAGTATATCCAATAATGGAAGTTAACGGAGTTCGGATCTCATGCGACATATTTTTAAGGAAGTTGCTTTTAGCGGCATTTGCCGTTTCCGCCTGGATCCGGGCTTCCCTGAGTTCAAGTTCAATCTGTTTGCGTTCCAGGGAATGGCGAATGGAACGGATTAGCATATCACTGGGGAAATTATTCTTAATCAGGTAATCACTTGCTCCCATCCTGATTGCTTCCACCCCCTGGTCTTCCTCAGAGGAATTGATAATCGCAATTATCGGGAGGTTATGGCCTGCGGCAACAACCTGTTCAAGGGTAGCCAGGCCGGAGCTATCCGGAAGGTCAAGATCAACCAGCAATAAATCTACCTTGTCCCGCTGGATAGTATCCAATGCTTCCGTCAGGGTAGCAGCGGTCAGCATAGAAAAGTTTATATCAACAGATTTCTTTAAGGCCAAAGCAATTAATTTTTGATCAACAGGATTGTCATCAACGGTTAATATTTTTAATGGGTTTCCATACATTGACGTCACCTCAAAAGTAAGATATATACCCATGTAATCTCTATAGTTAATACGTCAACAGAGCAAATTCCATTCAGACTTTTCCGGGACAATCCTGCCGAAAAATGAAAAAGGTAAGAAAATATATCAAAAATACCGCTCAAAACACATTAACAATCGGCTAATAAATGCTGGCTAAAATATTGATAACGTATTTGAATAAAAAGAGTTATAGGAGATAGTATGCGTTGGATTGATTTAACGTGCTTGGCTTACGTTATTTAAATAATATATGTTGTTAAATTTCTTCAATATATTCAATAACAAAATCCTGGGCAGATTTAATACAACCCCCTTCTTTCTGCATAAATCGGGGCGCCCCCATACGGAAGCGCCCCGGATTCTGTTGCTTTATTTCCTACTATCGATTGAATTAGAGACCACTAATGGAAGCGATCTCCTCATCACTCAACACCCGACTGAAGACCCTTACATCATCGATCTCGCCGTCAAAGTCGCCGACTGCGTCACCAATGATGAAATTTGTGCCGGTTTCCGCCAGATAGCCCAGAGCAGAGGTGGTATATTCAGTATCATCCACCCAGCCACCGCGCTCGGTACTGCTGGTGTAGAAGGCGACAAAGTGCCACTCACCATCATTCAAGCCGGTCGGGCCGAAGTACCAGCTGTTAGTGCCGGAATTAATAATATAGCTCCGGCACTGCCCGCCGCTCAGGAAGAAGAAGAAACCTGAACTCGGGCTTCGAGAGGCTGCTTTGTGGGCAATCCCCAGGTAAGTGGCGCTGCTGCTGGTCTTAATCCAGGCGGTCACGGTAATGGCGCTGCCAAACTGCAGGCTGCTGTCATTTCCGCAATTGATGGAATCACTACTGCCGTCAAAGGTAACGCAGCCATTTAAATAGCCGGAGGAATCCCAGTCGGCATCGCCAACCAGGGTACCATCATTATCGTTATCGGTTTCATCGTAGGCAGTAGAACCGCTGGTTTCATCCAGCTTCAGCCACATCTCACAATCGGGAATTACATCCGTCGCGACCTCGGCGCTGGCATCAACATCGTAAACAAAGGTTGCGCCACTCTTAATGATGCGGAAGGTATAGCTCTTGCCTTCGGCACTACTGGTGGGCTTAATCGCATACCAGATTTCAGTAGAGTAATTGTTGGAGTATGCACCCCCGGCGACCGTGCCGTCGTTGCAGAACTCACCAGTGGCCGCAGTGTAGCCGCTCTCCGCAGCATTGGCAAAGTCGCTGGTGGAGATGTTGTCGCCATCGCTCAAGTCGGTCGGGTTGCCCAGCAGTTGGCTGGAGTCGGATTGCCACTCCGAACTGGAGCTGGTAATTGTGGTCCAGGAACCGCTGGTTTCCTTATACTGGAGAGTGTAACCGCCAGCGGGCTCCGTACCGTCAAAGGCAAGCTGCATCGCCAGGATGTAGATCTGGCCAGATTCAGCATCCGACAACGCGGTGTCATCGCTGCCAAAGCTCAGGCTGCCGGGTGCCACATCCGCATCCGTCGCCCAGGAGTACCCGGTCTGGTTGATCTGCATAGTTAATACCGTTGCCCCGGCTTCGACAGTGTAAGTGAAGTCGGCGCCGGTCTTAACCACCCGGAAGTCATAGCTCAACCCTTCCGCACTGGAGGTGGGCTTGATGGCGTACCAGATTTCAGTGTAATAGGCATCTGAGTACACCCCACCCGCAACTGTGCCATCGTTGCAGAATTCACCAGTTGCGGCAGAGTAGCCTCCCTCTCCGGCGTTGGCGAAATCACTGGTAGAGATGTTATCGCCATCGTTCAAGTCAGTCGGGTTGCCAAGGAGTTGGCTGGCGTCGGATTGCCACTCCGAACTGGAGCTGGTAATTGTAGTCCAGGAACCGCTGACCGTCTCCTTATATTGCAGCTCATAGTCACCCGCGGCTTCTTCACCGTCAAAAGCCAATTGCATCGCCAGAATATAAATCTGGTCAACTTCGGCTTCTGCCAGATCAGTGTCATCGGTGTCAAAACTGAGACTACCCGGCGCGACATCAGCATCCGTGGCCCAGGAGAATCCGGTCTGGTAGATCTGATCCGCCGCGGTCACCGCAACATTGGCGCTGCCCAGGACATCGTAGTCAAAGTCAGCCCCGCTCTTAATGATGCGGAACTCGTAGGTGTTACCTTCTGAATCACTCTGCGGGCTTATCGCATACCAGATTTCAGTATAATCCCCGTCAGAGTAGGCGGCTCCAGCTACCGTGCCGTCATTGCAGAATTCACCATTGGCTGAGCTATAACCGCCTTCCGCTGCGTTGGCGAAATCGCTGGTAGAGATGGCGTCGCCGTCACTCAGGTCGGTCGGATTGCCTAATAGTTGACTGGAATCGGCCTGCCATTCAGCGGTAGAAGTGGTAATGGTGGTCCAGTCACCGCTGGAGGTTTCCTTGAACTGTAGGGAATAATCACCCGCAGCTTCCGCGCCGTCATAGGCAAGCTGCACGGCGAGGATGTAAGTATCGCCGCTGGTGGCGTCGGACAAGCTAGTATCATCCAAACCGAAGGTGAGGCTGCCGGGTTGGACATTAGCATCCTCCGCCCAGGAGTATCCAGTCTGATTGATCTTCTCCGTCACCCCGATATTATAAAGCGCAGTAACCTCCGAGTCGCTCAGCACCCGGTCATAGACATGCAGTTCATCAATCTCGCCATCAAAACTGCCGACCGCATCGCCAATAATCAGGGCATTGGCGGTTTCCGCCAGATAGGCAAGCGCGGAAGTGGTGTATTCCGTACCGTCCACCCAACCGCCACGTTCGCTGGCACTGGAGTAGAAGCAGACAAAGTGCCACGCCCCATCATCCAGGTCAGTCGGCCCAAAGCTCCAACTGTTGGTACCGGAATTGAAGATATAACTCCGACACTGGCCACTGCTGAGGAAGAAGGCGAACCCGGAAGCGGGGCTACGGCTGGCTGCCTTACCTGCAATCCCCTGGTAGGTAGCAGTGCCGCTGGTTTTGATCCAGGCGGTAACGGTAATGGCGCTGCCGAACCGTAAGCTGCTGTCATTGTCGCAGTTGACATAGTCGCCAGAGCCATCCAGGGTTATACAGCCATCAAGGTAGCCCGAGGTACTCCAGTCTGCATCTCCATTAAGAGTGCCGTCATTGTTGTTGTCGGACTCGTCGTAGGCGGTACTGCCGCTGGTCTCATTAAACTTGAGATACAGCACGGAATCATCCGCCGCCGAACCAACCGCCGCACTGGCATAAACATCATAGTCAAAGTCGCTGCCGCTCTTGATAATCTGGAAGGTGTAGCTCTTGCCTTCCGCGGAGCTTTGCGGAGTGATGGCAAACCAGATTTCGGTGTAATCCTCATCTGCGTATGCCCCACCCGTGACCGTGCCATCATTGCAGAATTCACCACTGGCGGAACTGTATCCGCCCTCGGCCGCATTAGCGAAGTCACTGGTAGAGATGTTATCGCCGTCACTCAGGTCGGTCGGATTACCCAGGAGCTGGCTGGCGTCGGACTGCCAGTCCTCGCTGGAACTGGTGATAGTCGTCCAGGAACCGCCATTCTCCTTGTATTGGAGCGTATAATCGCCGGCCGCTTCCGCGCCGTCAAAGGCAAGCTGAACCGCAAGAATGTAAGTTGTGCCGGAATCAGCGTTGGATAGCGGTTCATCATCCGAACCAAAGGTTAAGCTGCCGGGCGCGACATCAGCATCCTCCGCCCAGGAGTAACCGGTCTGGTTGATCTGATCCGTACTGACAGCTACGCTGGCGCTTCCCAGGATGTCATAGTCAAAGGTAGCGCCACTCTTGCTGATGCGGAATTCATAGCTGTTGCCTTCCGCCGCACTCTGCGGAGTAATGGCATACCAGATCTCGGTATAATCCGCATCGGAGTAGGCTGCGCCAGTAACCGTGCCGTCATTACAAAACTCACCGTTTGCCGCACTATAACCGCCTTCCGCAGCATTGGCAAAGTCGCTGGTGGAGATGGCATCACCGTCACTCAGATCGGTCGGATTGCCTAACAACTGGCTGGAATCCGCCTGCCATTCAGTAGTCGAGGTGGTGACGGTTGTCCAGGTTCCGCTGGAAGTCTCCTTATACTGCAGGGAGTAATCGCCAGAAGATTCCGCACCATCATAAGCAAGCTGCAGGGCGATGATATAAGTGTCGCCGCTGGTAGCATTGGTGAGAGCGGTATCATCCGCGCCGAAGGTAAGGCTGCCGGGCGCGACATCCGCATCTTCCGCCCACGCATAGCCGGTCTGGTTGATTTGCTCAACCGCGACCGACGCGGCGGGATAGAGATCATAATCAAAGGTTGCGCCGCTCTTGATAATTTGGAAGGTATAGCTCTTGCCTTCCGCCGCGCTCTGCGGTTCAATCGCGAACCAGATCTCGGTGTAATCCCCGTCTGCATATGCGCCACCTGCAACCGTGCCGTCATTGCAGAATTCACCGGTTGCGGCAGTGTAACCACTCTCGGCCGCATTGGCGAAGTCCCCGGTGGAGATATTATCACCATCCGAGAGATCGGTCGGATTACCCAGGAGCTGGCTGTTATTAGCCTGCCAATCGGTGCTGGAGGTGGTGATGGTGACCCAGGGATCGCCATTCTGTTTGTATTGGAGCGTGTAATCGCCAGCACTCGCTGCCCCATCATAAGCCAATTGTACTGCCAGGATGTAGGTCTGGCCGACTTCGGCGGCAGAGAGGGCGGTATCATTGCCGCTGAAAGTTACCCCGCTGGGCTGGACATTTTCGTCTTCCGCCCAGGAATAACCGCTCTGGTTAATCTGGGTAACAGCTCCGGCCTGGACACTTGCTTCCGCATAGAGATCGTAGTTTACCGTGTCCGAACTCTTCACAATCCGAAAGGTATAGTGCTTGCCGGCAGAGTTTGAGGTCGGTTTAACCGTATACCAGATTTCGGTATAAGCATCTGCGGAGTAAGCCCCGCCCGCAACCGTGCCGTCATTGCAGAATTCACCGGTTGAGGCAGTGTAACCATTGGGAGCGGCATTAGCAAAGTCGCTCGTGGAGATGTTATCGCCGTCCGAGAGGTCAGTCGGATTACCCAGGAGTTGGCTGGAATCAGACTGCCAGTCAGCACTGGAGCTGGTAACATCCAACCAGGTGCCGCCGGTTTCCTTATATTGCAAGGTATAATTGCCAGCCGCATCGGCGGTGTTGTAGGCAAGCTGCATTGCCAGGATGTAAATCTGGCCGATGGTGGCATTGGTCAGCTTAGCATCATCGCTGCCGAAGGTTACGCCGCTGGGCTGGACATTTTCATCTTCCGCCCAGGAGAACCCGGTTTGCTGCGCGCCCGGAACAGTCACATTGGTCTGGTCGTAGAAGCCGTAACTCTTCCAGTCAACATCATTGAGCTCCAGGTACGCGGGGATCTCATTCAAATTCCGCCAGGCCTCGGCATAGTTGCCGTTGGTAATGGCGGTATTGGCAGCGCTTACCTTACCATCCAACAGGGTAAGTTCAGTGCTGGAAAGAGCGCTGCGCACAGTGCTGTTCTGCATCGTAGTGTATGCATTCGTATAGAGCTCTTCCAACGCTTCCTTCTCCCGGTAGGGGATTTCTTCATTGTCATAGCTTACAACATCCACAGTGTTGGAACTCACCTTGTAGGCCGCCAGGCCGAAGGGCTCCAATGTTACCGGGAGATCGTAATTCCCCTCGTTAGCGATGAGTGTTTCAGTATCGTTGGTTGCCAGGTTAGTAGTAGTGCTGTTTTCATCCAGCGTTACCGTGGCTTCGAGCGGCCAATAGCCGGGGTTGGCCATGTAGAAGTAAGTGTCGGGGCCGCTTACGAGTTCACGGATTACCAGGTTGTCGTATTCATCGGTGCTCAAAACCGGGCTGAACTTTTCATTCGGCAATTGTGAATAAACCTTGGTAAAGGTACGATGTTTCTGCTCGTGACCAAGGTTTATAGCCAAGTCGGTCCAGCCAAAGACCAGGAGTTCCGGTTCGCCAGTAATTAAAGCAGCGATGATTGGTTCCCGGCACTGGTAACCAGCCGGCTGCGGTTCAATCCGGATCCGGTAACATTCCATGATCCAGTCCGAACCAGTAACTAGGATCGGATTGATAGTGCTGGTTGAATAGCCGGCGCTGGCACACTGGTTTTCATCCCAGCTTGCTCGGACGAAGACATAACGGTTATTGGTGGTATCATAGGTGTCGATAATATCCGGCTCGTACTTGTTAAGCCAAAGGTACGGACTCTGCGAATACTGCAAGCTATAACGCCAGGATTCCTTGAAGCTGATGGTCCAGCGTCCCATCCAGAGATCATCTACGGCATGCAGATCGGTAAAGTCGAACCCCATTCTTTCTAAAATATCTGCGTAATCTTCCCCGGAATCGAGATAATACTCGTAGAACTTATTATCCTCGATCATCACGTCGGTCAGAAGTTGCAAATCCTCATCATGGTACTGCAGCTCAGAGATCATGTCTGTCATTAGATCGGTGAACTCATCACACCGCCAGGCATAAAACGCAGCGCGCCAGGTAGAATTACCATTGAGCGCGTCCTTCCGATCCTGAAAGCGATCTTCATTAGTGGTGGTTACCCCAAGGTCGATCGACGTATCGGTTTCAAACTTGTCGATGGTGTAATCGTCCATACTGAAATAAAGCGGATCACCATAGTTAGTATTGGTGGAATGTCCCAGGACAAAAGCAGTGGGCCAGTAGCCGATAGGATGTCCCGCCGGTCCGGATTCCATGTGGACGCCCTTGAAGTGGGAAAATTGCGAATATTGCATCGCATAGGCATCCATATGGTCTTTGATCTTCTGTTGTACATCCGGGACGACCCAGTTCTGAATATTAGTAGATAAGGTGGAAACCGCGTTCTGCTGGCCATTCGCATTTACCATCCAACAGGTATCAGCCCCTTGCGCAACCTGCGCATTGGTGCTAAGCGCGTCGCATTCGCCTCGGAAATTACAAAATTCAAAGCCGATATAGAAATCAAGGTCATTAATTTCCAGCACATTGGCTAGGAACGCGCGGTAACAATGCGGCATCCGGGCCGACTTGGTGTGATTAATCAACATTGCCGGGGTATTGCGCTGCATATATTGGTACGCGCCCATGATGTGCATGTTCTGGCCCGCGAACTTCATATATTGAACATAATGATCGAAGGTTTCCTTCATCCACTGCAGGTCCTGAATGTAGCGGCTCATCAAGGTCCCGGTATTCGGGTGCGATTTGGCCATACCGAAGTTATTGCCGATCCCGGAATCATACATGGTGCGCTCGGTATGAATGCCGAAAGCCCTCTCCGCACCCATGCGGACTACCGGGAGATCTCCAATAATCCGGTAGAGTTTCATCCCCGCGGCAGCGGATCTGATACCGGTTTCGCCATTGGCAATATCGATTGAGTAGGGGGTGTCATGGGTTGCCCGGAAAACGGCCCGTAGGGTATTCATTCCGAAAGTGCGATAAAAGGTCCGACCAGTTTCAGCGCCAATTCCGCAGACTGAATTATCCCATTCATTTTCCGCCTTGTGCGAAATTGAAATTTCGATCAAGCGGTCATCATTATCGGGATATTCAATCTCCACCATGTAGAAGTCGCCGGGATGATCGATCTCAAAGCGATAAGTAAAGAAACTGCCCCGCTCATCGTAGGTGACTTCCCGATACTGCCTGCCATTCGGCAAGGTTTCGATATGCGAAGAAGTTACCTCGGTTGCCGGCGATACGGCCCGGTATTCCTTCCAGGCATGGGAATCATAGGGATCGGTGAAATCGATCTCATCTTCCAAGGTAAAATTCAGGCCTTCGGTATAGCCCGCGCCCTCAATCGGATCCGGGTTATGGTTGGTAATAACCACAAAGGGCTCGCGAGGGCGTTCTGCTATCTGGGTGGTGTCGCGCAGCAGTTCAAAGGAGATGGTATAGACGCCATCCGCCAGCGTATCTCCGAGATCAATACTGTACTTCAATGAATTTCCAACAGTAGTATAGTTGGTGATAGTGTCTGAAGAAAGCAACGTTCCTTCAGTACCGTCGCTGGCGGTTTCCCGCACATAATATTTCAGAGACGGATTTGGGGTAGGGGTTTCCAATCCTGAGGGAATGTACACATCAAAAAGGACATCCGTGCCTTCTTCATAAAAAAGGTTGCGCTTGTCGGCATCGGGGTTCTGGATATCAATCGGCCCCGCGTAGGCCGCCATGGTGACTTGATCACTTGAGCCGCGGGTGTTGATAGCGACGCCGTAAGAATCCGCCACATTCTCCCAACCGCTGTCATCAAAGCCGGCGGTATTCCAGTTGGCGGAATACGTGGGGCTGGATTTCCAGACCCCTGCGGTATCATCGGTACCCCATTCCACTTCCGTGCCATCAACCATGATAATTCGGCATTGGAAAAAACAAAAGGGTTTGTACCTGACCCGATGGCCGAAGAAACCAACGCAGTTAGTGCCGGTCTGGATGTAATCGGTGATATCAACGGAAACTGTGTGATAAAGGTATTCAGCCTGGTTGCGGCGGATCTCCTGGCCATTGATATAAAGCTTGGAGGTTATCCGGTTCCAACCATACCAGAGGTATTCTGGAGCGGCTCCGACATCGGCAATAGCTCGCCAGACTGTACCGGAGGGCAGGGTGAATTCATTGCGAACATACCCTTCCGTGCGGTCCTGGGTGAGTTTAACCCAGTCAATCTCGAAGCTTTCCCCGCTGGTACCGTTAATGGTTAACTGAAAACCATCCGCGGTTGGAAAGCAGATCCCGCTGGTGCTTTGTGCCATGTACACTTCATTCCAACTGTTGCCACTGAAGTTAGTGGTGGTTGCAGCAGGCTTGTTTGAAGTGCTGCCAGCGCCGTAGAGCTGGGTGGTCAGAGATTTACTACCGGTGGAAGAGCCTTTGATCCGGATAGTTATGTGGTTCTGTTCCTCCCACATATCCTGGACATCTTCCAGATCCTGTACCGAACCATTGTAATAACCCCAGCCGAGGGTGCAGGAAGTGCCGGTCATGGTGAATTTCAGCAGATTATCCTCAATGCGCCAGTTAGTGACGCCGGAGTAATAGGTGAAATTTCCATAATTATCGTCGCCATCAAAGACTTTTTCCGGAGGGGTTTCGATGGCTGGTGAAATGTCATCTGCCCAGTAGTGCTCTGCCGAGGTGTAATCATCAGGTTCGCCTGCCTGGACAGCCAGGGACAGGCTGAGGGCGAGGATTAAAAGAATGTTCCAAAGAAATAGTTTTTTTATTAACATCGCTTTCTCCCCAAAAAGATGTAAATAAAAACTTCTTCTTCCTCCTAAACTAAAAACAAAAGAATCCAACCTTCTACGCCAGATTAACCAGGCGGGTTTTACAAGCCTCCTTATACAATAATAGGTTATTTTTTTAAAGTTCACCGCCCGCGCGGAATTTTAGAGAATATATTTTGATTAAAAAAATTATCAGAAGAGCCCAACAAGCTGTTAACTATCAACAATACACAATATTTTAATACAATAATAAGTGTTTGTAAAATAATGAACCTATGCCGCCTAATAACATTACTATTGTTTAAGAATAAAACTATAATTGCCAAGATGATAAGAGATTCAAAAGAAATATTTATATTCATAATCAATACGATTTATTGTTATGTAAAAATTGATTTAAAGATTAACATATAAAAGTACGCCTATTAATAAAATTGTCAATGTTAAAACATTAATGTTTGATAAATATATAATTAACGTCATAACATCAAGTATATATGGAAGTTAAAATATGCTTAAGATGGAGCACAATGAAATAAATTGTCAATCAAAACCCTAAAACCTATTATCATACATAGGGTTACATGAATGTATCCACCCAGAAGATGTTTAAAAACTTCTTATGAAGGGTTTTTTAGGATTGCAGGGTTAGGTGTAGATAATTCCGGTGGGACTATTTAACACTGAACATGACGAAATAAACGTTGGATGTGTAGAACTGCTTGAGGGGATAACTGATATAAAAAATGGCGGAGAGGCAGGGATTCGAACCCTGGGTACCCTTCCGGGCACACACGCTTTCCAGGCGTGTTCCTTCGGCCACTCGGACACCTCTCCGGGGGTCGCTTCCTTTGGGCCAGTGAAGGCATAAAAATTTGTACCGAAGTTAATAGCATAATATCCCCTCTCTGTCCAGCGGTTTCTTAACTTCCTTTCAAATTGATATTACCCTTGACCAAAAAATCTTGGCCTAATAAAGTATATATTCTTGGATTTTACCAGCAGTCAGTTGTCGGTAATCAGAATAACAGTTCCCATAGAATCTAATTCTGCGAAATAACCTGAGAATAAGGGGGTTTAGGATGAAGAATTTTAGAAGCCTGAAATGGTTTTGCCTGATAATGATTTTCAGTTCGTTGTTTTTCTGCAGTAACCCACAGGTATTTGCCGGGGAGCCTGCCGAACAAGCAACCGCACTGGCAGGATCGCAGTTATCAGAAACCGAACTCGCGTTTCTGGAAACGCAAAGGATCGCGGAGGATGAACAACGAGAAGTTGAAAGCTTGGCTCAGTGGCTCTTGGGCGAGGATATCGCTGGCATGACATGGTTCGGTTATAAGACCTGGCGCCTGATTGCGGGATTGCTCGTTATTATACTGGTAGCAACCCTCAATGTCTTTATCCGTTATTATATGAAAAGGTACCAAACCCAACAGGATAATAAGGAACTCGGTAATCGGAAGAGTCTCATCGGCTTGGTGCTCAATTCCGCACAGACCTCGGTTTGTATGATTGTCTGGTCTTTCGTCCTGCGGATATTGCCCCTGATTCTCTTCACTTCTTACTATGATATTCTGATTCGCATAAGCAGCATAGTATTCAGCCTGGCGATTGCGCTCTTTATCTACAGGTTGGTGGATGTTCTGGAGTATTACCTTAAACGCTACGCGGAAAGAACTGACAGCCTGCTTGATGACATGTTGGTTACCGTAGTGCGAAAAAGCATGCGGGTTTTCATAGTAATTTTTGTGATCCTGCATATTTATCGAACTTACTCCGGAGGAAAAGAACTCACCACGCTCCTCGCCGGCCTTGGAATCGGTGGTTTGGCTTTTGCCCTGGCAAGCCAGGATACCCTTAAAAACCTCTTTGGCTTTTTCATGATTCTCGCGGACCGGCCTTTTGTGGTGGGCGAACGGATTGACCTCTGCGGGCATGACGGCATTGTGGAGTCGGTGGGTTTCCGCTCGGTGCGCATCCGCCGTCTTGACGGGCACCTGGTAAGCGTCCCGAACAGCAAGGCCGCGGACGAGGTTATCCGTAATATCCAGAGGCGACCCAATATCCGGCGGATTATGAATATCACCATTACCTATGACACCCCGATCGAGAAGATTGAAAAGGCTATCGAGATTGTCAGGGATATCCTGAAGGATCATGAAGGCATGGATCCGGAAATGCCGCCGCGCGTGTATTTCAATGAACTCAATGCCGACAGCTTGAATATTTTTGCGATTTATTGGTATCATCCCCCGGAATGGTGGGATTACCTCGAGCACGCCCAGAAGGTCAACCTGGAGCTGATGCGGCGCTTTGAAGCTGCAGGCATCGAGTTCGCCTTCCCGACCCAGACCCTCTACCTGGCAGGTGATCCTAACCGGAATCTGATGATTCAAAACCTGAACCAAGGAGGTGGAATGCCGGGGGCGGGCAGTTAGGGCTGAGGTAACGAAGAGCAGTTGGCAGGATTATAGGAACAAGCTGCTCTTACGCATCAGGAAGCGATAGGCAGTTTCGGCTGCTGACTTTGGCGGGTTGCTTTCACCCGCGACTTCCACAGTTATCCAGCCAGTATAATCCGAGCGGTGAATCAGATTGCCAAGCTTCGTAAAATTGACTGCTCCGCGGCCGAATTGCGGGGCACTTCCGCGGATCTCAGAAGTTACAGCTTTGCGGCGTTTGGCTCCGGAAACATCACGGAAACGGATATAAATAATATTTTTCTCCCAGGTTTTGAAGAACCGTTCGAGATTAATACCAGCTAGGGTAAGTTCCGCGCTGTCCAGGCAGAGTTTAACCATATCAGGACTGCACATTCCCATCAGGTGCTTGATATCGCGGTTGTTTCCTGCGATGAATCCTGTCCGGGGCCGGAAGGCCAAATCAATATTGAATTCACGGCAACGCATTCCCATCTCTTCGAGAATGGCAGCCATGGTAGTCCATTCGTCCTTGGAGAGGGGTTCTTCGAGTTGGTTAGTTGGGGAGACCACCACAGCAGGGGAGCCGATGGCACCGAGGAAGCGGGCGGTATTGGCAACGCGCTCAACCGTTTCGTCAGCATTCTCAGTATTCAGTAAATCTGCATATTGCATCATCGCTGCCAGCTTGAGATTGGCGATGTCCAGGATCTCTTCAAAGACATGCAGCCGATCTTCATATTCCCGGACGAGGTGCGAAGAACATTCCAGGCCATGGTAACCAATATCGGAGATAGCGCCAACAGCTTCGATAAAACCGTTGCGGCCCCAAATAATGCTTGAACTGGCAAGTGTAACTTCTCCCACAGGTATTGATCTCCTAAAAGATTACAGGTTGGATAATGCTATTATTGCTAGGATTTAGCTTTTGACCTGCCCTCAGCTATTATCGAGATGGGTTTGAAATAGCTTGAGACATAGTATCATCCCGGTGAATTATAATCAAGTGAAACCAGGCATATACTATTTTGAAAAAACTAACACCCCGCAAAACCTGAATGCGGGGCGTTAGGGTTCAGCTTAACGCTTTCTATTCCCCCTGTTTATCTTCTTCCGGAGCAGGCTCTTCACCAGCAACTTCCTCAACTGCCGGGGTGTCTTCTTCAGAAGCAGCCTCGGTACCTTCCGGGGAACCTTCCTTATCGCCTTCACCATCCAGACCCTTACAGGCGCGCAGGGAGAGGCCGATCTTGCGATCTTTGTTATCCAGGTTGATAATCATCACGGTAATCGCCTGACCAACCGCGACCACATCCTCAGGTTTTTCAACCTTCTGGTCCGCAATTTCAGAAATGTGGAGAAGCCCTTCGAGGCCTTCTTCGATCTCAATAAAGGCGCCGAAATTAGTGAGCTTGGTGACATCGCCGGTAATGATATCGCCAACCTTGTACTTGGACGGGATTTCGTTGAGCCAGGGATCTTCCCCGGTCTGTTTGATCCCGAGGGCAACGCGCTTGCGGTTGGGATCGACCGAGAGGACCATGGCCTCAACCTTGTCGCCCTTCTTCAGGACGGCGGAGGGATGGGAGATCTTCTTGGTCCAGCTCATATCGCTGATATGAAGCAGGCCGTCAATGCCTTCTTCGAGCTCGATGAAAGCCCCATACCCGGTCATGTTTCGGACCCGGCCCTGGATGATTGTGCCGACGGGATACTTCTCTTCGACCTTGGTCCAGGGGTTCTCTTCGATCTGCTTCATGCCAAGGGACAGTTCCTGTTTGTCAACATTGATATCAAGCACCACTACCTCGATCATATCGCCAATCGCGACCATCTCGGAGGGATGGCCAATCTGGCGGGTCCAACTCATCTCGCTGATATGGACCAGGCCTTCAATACCTTCTTCCAACTTAACAAAAGCGCCGTAGGGCATGACATTGACAATCTGGCCGGTTACGCGGCTGCCGATAGGATACTTGCTCTGGATATCTTC
Source organism: Planctomycetota bacterium (assembly GCA_016927125.1). Classification (GTDB taxonomy): domain Bacteria; phylum Planctomycetota; class SZUA-567; order SZUA-567; family JAFGNG01; genus JAFGNG01. The sequence goes on from JAFGNG010000095.1 coordinate 19,583, forward strand.
CCAGGGATTAGCGGAGATCTGCTTGATTCCGAGGCTGATGCGCTCGCGGTCGAGATCGAAGTCAAGTACCTTGACCTCAATTTCTTCATCAATAGCAACAATCTCAGAGGGATGGGAAACTCGACCCCAGCTCATGTCAGTGATATGGAGCAGGCCGTCGATGCCACCGAGATCGACAAAGGCGCCGAAATCAGTGATATTCTTAACCAGGCCCTTGCGGACTTCACCCTTGACGAGGGATGCCAATACCTTGGTCTTCTTGCGGTCGCGCTCTTCTTCCATCAACTTACGGCGGGAGAGCACGATGTTGCGGCGATCACGGTCAATCTTGATAACCTTGCACTCAAGGTCGTTGCCGATATAGTCGGCAATATCACCGGTGCGGCGGATATCAACCTGACTGGCCGGCAGGAATACCGGAACACCGATATCAACCAGCAGGCCGCCCTTGATCTTGCGCATCGCCTTGCCGATGACAATATCACCTTCGTGATGTTCATCCATGATGCGTTCCCATGAACGGATGCGATCGGCCTTGCGCTTGGAGAGGATTAACTCCCCACCGTCTTCATCCATATCATCGAGGAAAACTTCAATGACAGCGCCTACAACCGCTTCTTCGGGTCTACTGAATTCATTGATCTGGATAAAGCCCACGGATTTGAAATTAATATCAACGGCAACAGTATCGTTGATGACCTGTACGACCGTGCCCTTGACAATCGAACCTACTTCAAATTCAGTATCATTACCGGTTAAGGCCTCATTAATACTACTTTCATCACTGCCTTCCATACAGGCAGCAATTTCTCTCTCTAAATCTTCATCCGAAATAACACTACGGACGAACCCATAACGTCCTGGTAAAACCATGCCAAACTCCAATCCACCAATTCCGCCGCAGCCTGCGGAAACACAAAATAGGGAAGGGCGGGGCTGCCGCCGCAAAAAATAACCTACCTCATCTGTAAATAGAGGCAAACAAGATTTGGTAGCATAGCAACAAGAGCCAATTATTTCAAGTTTTATTTACTTTTATTGCAATATTTAGGGGAATATATCCGTTTTAGATAGGTTTGGAAGATAGATATGTTTTTTTTACATACAAGTCCAAAAACCATAACTGATTAGCATAAACTAATATTGCACCTCGGTTGATTAAAACTTGAACAGAAATTATTTGCCCGATAAGTTGTCCGGCGGCATGGCATATTCTGGTAAAACCTAAAAATATTAGTATATAGTTAAGTTAAGTAAGATAATCATAAAAATATGTAATCAAAGAGCTTTAGGAATAATACATTGTAAATGTTTTAACATAACACAAAGATATATCGTATGTTAAGAAATTTAAAACTGATTGACAACAAGCAACTTATGGAATATATTGAAGGTAAATCCTGACCAGACAAAATTACCGAGTTAAGGGGTAAATATCGGACTTATTATTAGCGAATGAGAAACCTTTATTACAAACATAAGCCTCATTGTTTTTTTTGCAAACTATAATGGCCGGGAAAAACTGGACAGGTGGATAAGGTGGATTTGCCGATGAAGGCATTAGGCTTTCAGGAGGCGAATCAGATGCGGA
>JAFGNG010000096.1 GCA_016927125.1 Planctomycetota bacterium
CCAGGAGGCGGCGCGCTTCCTCGGGATCAGACAGGAGCCGGGCCGCAGCGTCTTTAAGGTCAAGCCCTTCATTCACGATGGCAGCCAATAACCGACGGCGCTGCCCGGCCAACACCGCGGCGACAGTCTTTTTCAAATTCAAAGATTTCAAGCCGGAAGAATAATTCTGCCCGGGAAGAGCGGCAGAGTTCGAAGACGGCAAGAGGGGCGACTCTGTCTGCGCCAAGGGCGCCAGGCCGAGGCGCTCGCGCTCTTCATTCACCGTGGTGATGCCATGGCGGATCCGCGCAATCATATCAGCCCGGTCTTCCGCCTTCTGCCTCGGCAGCGGGCTGTCAAAGCGGGCTTCAATCCGGGTATCAAAATGGCTGCAGAGATCCTGGGTAAGCTGGGCCTGGAGCAGTTTCAGCTTCGGCAGGATGGTATTCTCCGCGAAGGTATAGAGCATGGCCTCGGCCGAGGAGCGGTTGACATCCTCGCTGATCCCCGCGACCGCCGCCGGCACGCCGAAGAGGGCGAGGATTTCATCGCGCGTCATCTTCGAACTTTTCAGGAAGTCCATCTCGCGCGGCGAGAAGGTGAAGGGCCGCACAGCCAGGCCCTGTTCCAGGATCAAGGCGCGCCCGGAACGCTGCGGGCCGGAGAAACCCCGGCGCAGAGTTTCCTCCAGGCGGCGGCGGACATCGCTGGAGAGCTTTTCCCCTGTCTGGATTGCCAGGCCGGGAAAGACCCCGTTTTCAAAGCTGCGGCGCTCGGATTCCTTCATGGATTCATGCGCGTCCACCGAACTGGCCGCGGCCTGCAACGGGCCCTTGCCATAAAAAACCGATTCCGGCGAAGGGTATTTCAAATGGATAATTTCACGGGTGCCAAACCGTTCTTCCAGTCCGCCATGGCGGAAGAGATATCCGGAAATATAATGCTGGCGGTCCGGACAGACCCGCATGTACTGGCTCGGCAGCAGCCAGATCTCGGCAATCGTGCCGAGCCGGTTCCTGGGGACATACCAATACGCGTTGACCAGCCGTTCTGTACCTCCAGGTAGCGTACGGCATGCCGGTCGCGCAGCAAGAAACCGCCCGATCCACCAGGTTGCCAAGGTTCCGCTGGGCAGCATCCTTTTCAACGTCACGGTAGGCCGCGTCCAGATCCCGCCGGGCCTGCGCGAAACCTAGAGAGAATTCCTCTTGCAGCCTCCCCAGGACCGCCCGGTCAGGCAGGCCATTATAAAGATGACCAATTGCCTGATTAATACGCTGCTGGCGTAAGGCTGCCTTGGCGTTGCTCTCCCCAACCCCGGCAGAAACCTTGTTCTTGCCTTCTGCCTTTGTCTTGTCGCTCGGGCAGGGTTTTTTTACCCGGGGCGGAACCGGCAGGAGGCGGATCTTACTAGTTTTGGAATGGGCTTTCCTGTCAACCGGCGTGTCTTCAGATTCATCCGGAAGCTCTAAGGGCAAAAGCTTGCGCGCCGGCATCCCCTTACGTGTGAGCGTTTTTTTCTTAGCCACGAATTACTCCCCTTTCGTAACAACCGGCCGGACCGGCCAACTCGACTGAACAACCAAAAGCTAAATCCCTACTCCCACGCTTCGCACAGAATCCACATCCTATGGGAAAAGTTGAGACAAGACCTTACTAACTATGGCCTCAGGCTGATGATATATTAAATAAAACCTTCTCGATTTTTTGTCAAAAGCTCTTGACATAGTGCTACTCATCGTTACAATAAACTGTGTTCAGCGAAAATGACATACAATTGGAATGCATATTATGCAATTACTTGAGTCTTCATCGAATGTGATCTATGTAATATTTTTTACTCGCTGGTAATAGGAAAATTCAGAAGCAAAATTAATTAGCTATTTTTTTTGTTGAAGTTCACTAATACAGTTGACATTAATTTAAAAGAGCAACGCAGGCAATATAACACATAAAAGGGTGTTTGTCAAGGCCAGCACAATAATTTTTGTTGTATGCGTTTGCTATCATCTTGGTAAAGAAGGGGATACACCGCAACAAAAATATAGGAATTTAATGCTTTTCTTAAAATGATTATAATATTATACTGCTTTTTGCAATTAACCTGGAGAGGGTTTACCATTATTAAGTTGCGGCGCCTAAAGGGCACAAAAGTTTTCCTGGCTGGAGATTTGTCTTTTTCCCCAGTTTGCCTTAAGCTCATAAGGAATCACAGGTAGAAATATCTATAACCAGGGTAAGTTTTTCTTTGGTCAAAGAAGACGGGTTGCTTTTAAAAAGGAGGAAAAGAATTTGTTTACTCGTAACAGCGGCTTTGCAAGAAAGGAGTCAGCTATGCTTCAGCGAAAAAGATCTAAAGGCATTGCCCGGCGCCTGAAAGAGTTTAGGCAGCGTTATCACGGCGGGATGACGCAACGGGCCTTTGCCGAAGAGCTCGGGATTGATCAACAACGCCTGTCAAGTTATGAAATGAATACCCGGGTGCCGCATAATGTTATTGCCACCATGTTAACCCTGGGCTGCAACATTGATTGGCTGTTGCTGGGCAAGGGGCCGATGTTCCGCGAGTCGAAGCGGGCCACGGAAATCCGGACCGCCGAACTGGTAGTGGAAGGAACCCCGGTTTACGGCAGGGAAACCGCCCAGTTGCCGGTCACGAAACGGCAACTCTCGGATTTTTACGTACTACCGCTGTACGCGGACGAGGCCGCCGCCGGAGAACCCCTGGAGATGCGGGATACCGAGATCGAAGGACCGGCGATAATCCATCGCAACTGGTGCCCGAATCCGGATGATACCGACTATGTGCGGATTTCAGCCACCGGCAAGTCCATGGAACCAACGATTCCGGCGTCGGCAATCGTTACTATTGACCGCGCCCAGACTGATCCCGAGAAATTGGTTGGCAAGATCGTTGCCATCGGACTGTATGACAAGGGCGTGACCATCAAGCGCCTGCAGAAAACCCAGCGCGGTGGTTATATCGGCGTGCCGGATAACCCTTCCCCTGAGCACCGCACCATCTTTCTGCAAAACGGGGATCGGATTATTGGCCAGGTCACCACCGTGCACGCCTGGCTGGAATAATTGATTCTAGCGGTAAACCCTGTTGTCACCCCAACGGAGGTAACAAGGAGAAGATACCAAGAGGAGCAAGCGATAACATGAAATAAAACCAGAGGTTTCTCTGTGGATTTAGGTTTTGAAGCCGGCTAAAGAGGTTTTTGCTACTGCCAGCCAGGTAAAATGCTTTTCAACAGCGTCCCGCCCGGAGTTACCCATAGTCCCGCACTGAGCCGGGGCACCCGCAAGTTCAATTATTTTTTCCGCCAGCGTCTTCTCATCCCCCGCCGGGAAGAGACATCCGGCCGCGTAATCCCTGATTACTTCGAACCCGGGGAGGTCACTGGCCACTACCGGACGGCCACAGGCGAGGTACGAGAAGATCTTAATGGTGGAGAAGGATTTCTGCTCTTCGCCCAACGGCAGGACACAAGCCACACCGAGATCGAAAGCGGAAATGCAGGCGCTCGCCTGCCACAGGGGGATTTCACCCAGCGCCACCGCTTTTCCAGCCAGGCCGCGTTTCGCAATCTCCGCGTTGAGATCAATTCCGCCCCGGAATCCCCCCAGCGCCAGGAAGGCAGTGGGGATCCTGGCCACGACCTTTTCGAAGGCATTAAACAAGACCTCTATTCCCTGCCACCATTCAAAGGTTCCCAGGTAACCGACCACAAAGGCATCTACGGGAATCCCCAGCTCCCGGCGGCAAGCAAGCTTGTCCCGGGGTTGGAAGAGCTCAGTGTCGACCCCGTTCTGAATGGTTAAAACCTTCTCCGGAGCCAGTTCCGGGTCACGGGCCAGCACATGCTCTCTAAGCTCCTCGGTATTGCAGATCACCCGGCTGGAAAGGCGCAGGCATTCCATCTCATGGGAAATTATATAGCGGCAGAGCAGGGGATGGCGGTTTGCGGCGGAGAGATGCTTTTCAGTGATCCCGTTAAGTTCACTGATCATCGGGAGTCCCAAACTCTTTGCCAGCACCGGGCCGGGGCGGGTAAAGTGGCCGACGCGGCAATAGATAAAATCGGGAGGTTGCCGGCGCAGCCGCGTCATAGCGTGGCGCGCACCGGTGAGGGCATAGAGCGGGCGCATCAGCTTCGGCAATTTCGGCACCGGCACCGGATCGAGCGTGAATTCGGAATCGATCTTACCCGATAATGGAGGGAGCAGGAGAGTTACCTCGTGGCCGAGTTGCTGCAAGGCCTTAACCATTCCCAGCACATGGGTGGTGGGGCCGTCCGGCCGGGCAAGGTCAACTTCCGTGACATATTCAATCCGCATGTTTCACCCGCTGTCGCTGGAATCTTCGAAGTAACCACAAGGCCCCGCTACTGGCAACCACCATGAGAAAGCCCAGGCGGCAGAACATGCCCGCCGGGGAAGCAAGATAATCCGGGTAATGGTTTTCAACCAGGACAAAGCCAAGATAAACCGCCAGGCATAGAAGCACTGTCCCCAGGCTTTTACCCCAGGGGAGCAAGCGCGCGCCGCACCTGGCAGTAATCAGGAAGGCCAGCAAGTATAACAGCGCGTAAGAGACCGCGGTGGTAACCGCTGCTGCCAGCATCCCGTAGGCGGGGATATAAATCCAGTTGAGAATCGCGTTCAAGGCCAACGCGCCGCCGGTGGCAATTGGCAGGTAGCGGTGGAGCTTGTGATACATCGCCGCCGGAACCGTGGTGTAATAGAGCGCCAGAAAGAGATAACCCAAAAGGATCCAGGGCACCGCCCGCACCGCCGCGGCATACTCCACCGGCGCCAGGAGGGCCACGATTTCACGCGAGAAAAGCGCCAGCGCCAGGGCGGTAAAGCTGAGAAAACCAATTGCCAACAAGCCCAGAGGCGAGAGCGTCTTTTTCATCCTGGCCTCAGTCAGGCCGGAGGCAAAGAGGCGGGTGAAATACGGGGTCCAGCAAACCGAAAAGCCATAGACCAGGATATTCATGAAAAAGCCGAAGCGATAGGCAAAACCGTACAACCCCACCTCTTGCTCGGAGGAGAGCTTTTGCAAGAGCAGCAGATCCAGGGAGGCCAGGCCCCAATGGGCAATGTTGTGCAGGACAGTCGGCGGGCCGAGGCGGAGGATTTCACCACTATATTTTTTAGAAACCTTAAGAGTCAGGTCCTTCTGCATGAAGGCCAGGTACCAGACTGCCGGGAGCAGGTACGCCGCCGCATGCGCCCACATCAGCCCGCGCACATTGTCGGTGAAGAGATAGAGCCCGCCGAGGATAAAACCAAAGAGAATAATGCTGTGGATGAGCTCCAGAAAGGCGTTAAACCGGATCCGGTTGGTGAATTGCAGATAGAAGCGGCCAATGGTCAGCGCCCCCTGGAAGAACATCAACAGCATCAGAATGCGGATAAGATCCGCCTTTCCCGCCTCGCCGAAAATCACGAGGGAAAGTTTTTCAGAAAAGAGCAACCCCAGCGCCAGGAAGACAATGCTGCTGATAATGGAAAAGAAGTACATGGTGCTGAGGATCTTCCGCCGCCGGGAGGGATCCGCTTCCTTGACATATTCGTTGGCAAAGAGGACATTGGCGCCGAAGGGGAAGATAAAGCCGAATAACAGGGCCAGCACATTGAGGATAGTGAAGACGCCGAAGTCCGCCACACTTAAGGTAGAAGTAAGGATGGGGATCAAAATTAGGCTCAGTGCTCGGCCGCTGCCTCGCAACAGGATCAGTCCGGCGTATTCCTTCACCAGCATAATCACGCTGGGCGGTTGTTCAGGTTCAGCCATGGGAGAGCTTCTGTAAAATCAGGAGCAAAAGTGTTTCCTAAACCCAGAGAATAACCTAACCGACAAGGCCTTCTTCTTAACAGAGAATTCTACCCAGAACGCCAGGCTACGCAAGTAGAACCTCGCGGACGGCAGCGCCGGGACGGATCAGAAAACCAAAGTAACAGGAAAAAACCGGCGCCGCAGCATTTGATGGCTGCGGCGCTGGCATGGGAAGCTGGTTATTAACAGAACCGGGAGGTAAAAGCCGAACTCAGATAAGCTTGATCAAGGTCAACAACCCCAAGAAGAGGGTGGCGTAACCGATCGAACTGCGGAGCAGCCGCCCGGGCAGGATTTTAACTGTCCAAGTCGCCGCCGGAACCGAGAACGCCGCGCCTAAGGTTAATGGTAAAGCCAGAGTCCAGACCGGCAGGCCGTGGAAGGCTACATACAGCCCCAGGCCGACAAAGCAAACCACCCCTTCGGCGAAGGAGGTGATGCCGATCGCGGCCTTCTCTTCTACCCCGACCAGGACCTGCCCACCAGTAACCAACGGGCCATAGCCGCCGCCTGAGATTCCCTTGTTGAAGGCTGCAATAGAACCGAGGCCGAGGATCTTCTTCCAGGAGAAGCCGCCCATGAAGCGCTTGCCAATGAGAATAAAGAGGCCGATGCAGAGGATCATGATGCCGATGTAGAGCTTGACTATGAATTTCGGCAGGTTGAGCGCGAGGAAAACCGCCAGGATCCCCCCGATCGCAGAACAGAGCGCCAGAATTATGATAATCTTGCGCTCTTTGCTGCCTTTGCCGAGATTGACATTGCCGACCTTATGGTGGAGCACTCCTGCTGAGATCCCGGAAACGAATTCCGAAAGCAAGATCGCCGGCACAATCTGCAAAGGGGAAAAGCCTAAAATCATCAAAAGCGGGGTCAAGGTAGTGCCATAGCCCATCCCGAGGGAGGAGTCGATGTACTCGGCAAAAAAGGCGAGCAGAAAGAGGGCGCCACACTGCCAGGGGCCGCTGAAGGCGGTAAAACCGACATCTTTCTTAAAGGTTAAATAAATCAAACCAATCGCAATCACGATCAACCAAATATTCCAGCAGCGCGACAATAATCTTTCCTTCTTCAGTGTCATTTCAATAACCTCCAAACGAAAAAACCCTAAGCATATATATCCTATAGCTATAATAGGATATAAAGCAAAAAAAATACCTTTTTATTCCTTTCTTTCCGCTTTGAGAGCATCCACAGTCATTACGGAGAGGGTTTCCCGGTCAAGGACATTAGAGATGTTATCCCGTACCCGCAGCATCAAATGCCGCAGCCAGCAGGTATCATAGGGATATGGGCAGTTCGGATCATGATGCGGGGCAGTGCGGCTGGCGCAAGGAATCGGGGCGAGGGGGCCGTCTATAGCGCGGATGATATTACCCAGGGTGATTTCATCAGGAGGAACGCGCAAGGAATAACCCCCGTTCTTACCGCGTTCACTGACCAGAAAACCAGCTTTTCTCAAGAGGGAGAGGATCTGCTCCAAGTACTTGATGGAAATCTGCTCTTGCTGCGCGAGATAAGCAACAGAAAGGGACTTTTTGTCATAAGATTCCGCCAAGTAAGGCAGTACCCTCAACGCATAAATACTTTTCTTTGAAAGTTTCATAACCTATAAATCCTATCTTATAACTACCATTATACTATATACTATAATATCGGCTTGTCAAACAAGATTC
>JAFGNG010000097.1 GCA_016927125.1 Planctomycetota bacterium
ATTGGTACACCGGAGAAGATTCGAACTCCCAACCTCCTGATCCGTAGTCAGGTGCTCTATCCAATTGAGCTACCGGTGCATTTCTCGAAGTAATGTTATAACCTAGTTAAGATTCTTTGCAAGGTTTTTTCGGGTTTTATGGGTTCTTTTCCTGCCAGGCGCGCAGGGCGTCATCCCGCTTCGTAGGAAAGGGCAGCCCGGTCAGCTTTTTCAGCGCCAGGGAGGCCTCCACCTGGATCGCAAAGCGGGGATCGTCCAGGAGCTTGATAAGCTGCTTGATGGCTTCAGGATTTCCCCCCGGCATCATTCCCAACGCTACTACTGCGGAGCATGCAAGCTCCAAGTACTGGCTTTGGGCTTGTTTCGCAAGAGGTTCCACCGCTTGCTCAGCCTGGAGCAAACCAAGGGTCTGCGCGGCCTGATACCGGACATCATTCCGCGGGCTCTCCAGGTCACGCAGCACTATCCAGTGGATACCGACCGCGCCCTGCGCTGCGAGCGCGAGGGCCGCCTTGCTCCTCACCCTGGGGTTATCATCATGGAGTAGTTCCCTGAGCGGCTGGGTAATCGCAACCCCCTTAAGCTTACCAAGGGCCGCCGCCGCCGCTCCTCGGATCTGCCAGTTAGGATCATCCAGGAGCCTGACCAGGTGATCTTCGGAGAAGGGGCTCCCCAGTTCTCCCAGCAGGGCCAGCGCCCGCCATCGCAAGCCAGAAACCGGAAGTCCGCCAATCGGCACACTGTTACCGGCGGGGCTGCTTTTATCCTTTTTGAGCAGATTCGAGGCGCGGTCGAGCCAGCCGGAGCCTTCTTCTTCTGGATCAGACAAGATTGCGCGGTGCAGGATATCAAGGTAAGTTACTTCCCCACCTCTGACCAGCGCGGCCGCGGCTTCGAGTTGCAATAGGCGATCAGGATCTTCCAGGGCTGCCTGTAAAGCGGCGCGGCCTTCTCCCTTGAGCTTACCCAGGGCACAGGCGGCCTGGTACTTGACCCCTTCGGCCGGATCAGTTTGCAAAATCTTAATGAGGGCGGGCGCAGCATCTTCGGGGGATGCGGCATAGCCGAGGGCATCGCACCCTCTACTCCTGACTCGCGCTTCGGAATCCTCCAGGTATGGCAGGATGGTTTTAATATCTTTAGTGGCAAGCCTGACATTATTTGTTTCACAATAGATTGGGATTGCGAGCATGGCACAGCCGCGGACATCGGGGTGCGTCTGCCCGGGGAGGGCGTTTTGGGAATACCCGGGTTTAGCTTCAACCCGGGCGAGCAGCTTCGCCAATTCCATCCGGCTGTAAATATTTCTTAAGGCATCGAGTGCCGGGTAGCTGAGAATGGGATCGTTAGCGTGAAGGAGCTCTACCAGGACAGCCTCATCGCGAGCATCTCCAGAGGCGCCCAGGATAGAGATCACGGTCTGTTTTTCGATGTAACTGCCACCGGTAAGTTTTTCATAGAGGTAGGGGCGGGACTCTGCGAGCCTTTCTAGCAAGAGTTTTTGTGCAGCCATCCGATCCTGGTAATACCCATCATAAAACCCATCCGAGACAACCGCCAGGTTAAAGAGGGCGGAGATATCATCGAGCCAGCCTTGGACAATCGGAGGTTGATCGCCCTGGGCGCTGGCGGTACCAGCAAAGAAAAGGAGGAACAGGATAAGCAGAGTGATAGCTTTACATCGCATGGCAGGTCTCGATAGTTAAATAGGTTCCTGAATGCTGATGCGCTCGCTCTTTAAAGAAAGAGGCGGCCACGAAGCCGCCTCTCTGTTAAAAAACATAAGCAGCCCGCAGCTTATTCCGCTTTCTTGGCTTTCTTTTTCTTGCCCTTGCTCTTGGTAGCCTTGGTTTCCAGGTTGCGGGTCACGCGCTTGCGGTTCTCTTCCTTCAGGATGGCTTTCTTACCGACTTGATCGCGCAGGTAGTAAAGCTTGGCGCGGCGCGCCCGGCCCCGGCGTTTAACTTCAACCTTCTCCACGTGCGGGGAGTGGACGGGGAAGACTCTCTCCACGCCTTCACCGGCAAAAAGGTGGCGGACGGTAAAGGATTCGTTAATTCCACTGCCCTTGCGGCCAATGACGGTGCCGTTAAATATCTGGATACGTTCTTTTTCGCCTTCCACGATCCGGACATGGACATCCACGGTATCGCCGATTTCGAATAAGGGCGCGGCTTCTTTCTCATTTGCCTTATTGAGTTCTTGAATAATAGGCTTCATTCTTACATCCTCCAACGGTATTACTGACGGGTAATATATTAAATCAAATAGGGCTCTGTTTAAATCTAATTATCCGCTCCTACTCTGCCAATAAATCCGGGCGTCGTTCCCGGGTGCGTCGCAGGGCTTCTTCCCGGCGCCAGGCCTCGATCCGGGCATGGTCACCGCTGCGCAGTATTTCCGGGACTTCCAGTCCATTCCAGACCGCGGGCTGGGTGTAATGCGGATAATCCAGCCGCCCCGCTTCGAAGGACTCTTCCTCCAGGCTGCCGGAGGATCCCAGCACGCCGGGGAGTAGCCTGACTACAGCGTCGATTACGACCATCGCCGCCAGCTCTCCTCCGGTCAGAACATAATCTCCGATCGAAATCTCTTCCGGTTCCAGCGCGGTAAAAAGCCGCTCGTCAAAACCTTCGTACCGGCCGCAGACCAACACCAGGCGTTCCTCAGAGCTTAATTCGCGCGCTAGCGCCTGGTTAAATGTCTTGCCTTTGGGCGTCATGAAAATGAGCCGCCCCGAGGGTGTTGCCTGTTGTTGGACCGAAGAAACCGCGTCCGCAATCGGTTGGGGCCGCATTACCATTCCCGGTCC
>JAFGNG010000098.1 GCA_016927125.1 Planctomycetota bacterium
AATAATAACGCAACTAATATTAGGAATTGTTTTTAAGTTAGGATTGCCCGGAAGTCGATACAATAAATATGCCGATGCGATTGGCTGCTTTTTTTAGTTGTATCGACTGAGATTATTCCAAGCCTTGGAATGACATGGGCTTGAAAATTTGTATAATTTTATTAGGTGTTACCGGTCTTAATCGATAGAGTAAAGTTTATATGGCAGATAAGAAGAGCGAATTCAGTATCCGCGAGATGGAAGCCATCAAGGCGCGCATGGCCGCGGCCGGCATGGCCCAGAACAGCCAGAACCAGCAGGCTGATGAATCCGACCAACCCTTCCAGGTAACCCCGGACTCCTTAACCCCTCCGCCCATGCGCTCTGAAGATGTTAGACGCAGGCGAGGGATTGATCGCGAGCCTCCGCATACACCCAGTTCCCGCTATGGGGGGAACGGGGAAATGATGCAGTTCCAGCACATTGTCAGGATTCTCTGCCGCCATTCCTTTTCCATCCTGCTCTTTGTTTTGCTCTTTCCAATCTGCATATACTTTGTTGATAAAAACCTGCGGGATGAAATCCATGCCGCGAATCTCGCGGTCGAGACCCAGGATGAAGTCGATGCCATTCTCTTCAGCCTTGACCTGACCCAGTCCCAGCCCCTCGGCAAGATCATTTCTCCAACCAAAGTTTCTGACTTATTAAAGCGTAAAGATTTTGATCTCACGCTGATTGCAACCCTCAGATCCAAAGCCGAGACTTTGCTGGAGGAGGCAAGCCAACTCGCCCCCCCTGAGCGCAAGGAAGTCCAGGCATTTATCCGGCGACTCAAAGATTTACCGGCAGAGCTTACCCCCGAGACACTTTTCCCCGCCGACTATTATAAATATCGCGGTAGGATCCAGGTTGATTCGGTTTATGAAAAAACCACGCGGGTCGCGGTCAGGGGCATGTTCCCGGCGGCGCACAAGGTGGTCGCGGCTTCCCTTTGTGAAGTCTTCAACGACTTGGGCAGGCTCAAGTTGCAAGAGGAAATCAATAAATTCACCGCCCAGACCGAAAACTCCCAGGCGTTGAATTTCAACGACCTCAATACCTACCGGAGCGAGGCGAATGAAATCGGATTAAATCTTAAAGAAGAAGACGTCCCCCTCGCCCAAAGCGTGGAGCGCGCCAGCGGCTTGCGCAATAGTATGTGGAAAGCCAATGAAGAGTTGCAGGAACTGGAAGATGAGTTGAACAAGCTCAAACTGGATAACCGGTGGGAAAACCTTAAGTCAAAATTCGGCATTGGAGAAATCGCCGATATTAAATATGTTTTTATCAAAGGCAACTCCCTGCGCGAAAAATGGTTTGAGCTTGCTGCCGAACAGGAAGCTCTCTCCACCAAGTATACTTCGGCGCATCCCCACATGCAGTCCCTTACCAAGAGCATCAGAAATATTCAAGAGCAACTCCGCGAGTCCGGCATGGTTACTTCCAGGCAGGTGGTGCCGATGCTGCCAAACGAACTGGAAGCTGAGATCTTGAATAAAATCCAAGACCTTTCCGACCGCGCCTTCCTCGCCCGACAAAAGGTGGAGCGGCTGTCATCACAGTTAGGCCTGGAAGATGAACGCACCGACCAGGCAACCAAGCAGGTGAAGCAGGAAAAAGATCCCGAAGAACAGGAAAAGATCCAGCAACTGCTCTACCGTCACCAATGGCTGCGGGAGCGTGAAGCCGCCCTCTCCAAAAAGAGCCTGGACTTAGAAGCCATCCTGCATAACGCTGCCATTCTCGGGGAGCAAATTCAGCAGGTGCAGCTCTTTGCCCTCTTGAGTTCCTCTCCACCCAGGCTGGAATCTCCAAACCTGGTATTCGATATTATCCTGGCGGGAATCCTGGGTCTGCTACTGGGCGTCCTGGTTGCCTTCCTGCTGGAAAGCACGGACAACCGCCTGCATACCCCGTTTGATATTTATTATTACCTGCGGCTTAACCACCTCGGGGTGGTTCCCTTCTGGAAGGAGGAGCCCAGGATCATAGAGCCGGATAAGCCGGATAGCCACATGGCGGAGATCTACGCGCACATGCGCAACAATATCCGCTACAGCACTGTCGGGCATCCGGAAAAATGTCTGCTCGTGGTCAGTGCCCTGCAGGGTGAAGGCAAGAGCACTGTTGCGGCCAACCTCGGTATCAGTTATTCGCTCGAAGGCAACCGGGTGGTTTTGATCGATGGCGACCTCCGCCGCCCGAGCGGGCACAAGCTTTTTGATATCTTTCACGGCGAACGCGAGATGAGTGTGGGGCTGGCCGAATACCTGACTGGCATGTCCACCTTTGAGGATGTCACTTATGAAACCACTGTCCCCGGTCTTTCCCTGATCCCCGCCGGCGGCAAGACCAAGAATCCCGCCAAGCTGGTCGGCTCCGAGAGGATGGGCGAGCTGATTACTGCCGCGGAGGCGATGTTTGATGTAGTGATTATTGACTGCCCGGCAGTCCTGCCGGTAGTCGACGCTACCAGCTTCGCCCAGCACGTCAGGGGGGTTCTCCTGGTCGCGGCCGCGGAAGAGGTCGAGGTCCCGGCGGTGCGGATGGCGCTCTACCGCTTGACCCACGTCGGCAGCCCGATCGTCGGCGCGGTTCTGAACAAAGTCAGGGAACGCTCCACCAGTTATTATTACTATGGCTACCATTACCGTTACCGCTACGGATATCAATACGCCCCCTACAATAACCGATAACCCGGTTCTCTAAATAAATCCACGCTTCAATAACCCTGTATCTTAACGTGCCGCGTTATGTTTGCGTGGTCAGGGTGAGCGTTGAAAAAGCGGGATATCCTTGCAGGTGGGCGAAGTAGCCTTTGGTTCCTCCGGGGGAATTGGCGGCACGATCTTTGGCGGCAGGGGCGCAACCGGTCTGGTAAAATGGCTGGGGGGGATTGGTTCCGGGCTGGGAATCTTATCTTGGTAAGGTTGTTCTCTCCCCGAGGCCGCCAGCCGGATTGCTTCTTCTTCATCAACCGGCAGCAGCACATTGTCCCTGGCAAGATCAAACAACTGTTTCGCCAGTGTGTCCAGCTCTCCCGCAAGCGTTACTTCTGGCCAGCCGTTGTAGTTAGTTCCGCGCACACTGTAACTGGCCCCGGCGAGACTCCCCAGCAAAGCCTTGCGCGAAGGGGGGGCATGCGTACCCAGTCGGCGCATGGCATCCTGGTAAGAGGTTGAATCATACCAGTTGCGCAAGACCAATGCGAGCGCATCAGTAACCTTGGTGGAAGCTTCATCCAGGGGAGAGTCGGTAAGGACAATCCGCAATGCGTCCCGCACTGATTCCGCGCCGCAGCGATCGATCGCCCTCTTGATAATTGCCTTGCGCCCGTCCTCTTCACCAGCCAGGCAACCCTGTAAGACAATGCAGAAGGCCCGACCAGCCGCGCGCAATTCGGTATCTACGGGTTTATCAACCGCAGCCGCTAATGCGGAAGCTGCCAGGGCTTCTTCCGGACGTTGCGCATAGGCAAGGCATACCGGGACAACCCGCAGCAAGCCTCGCACCCCTCCGGCGGGGCTTTCTCCTAAAATTTCTTTATAGGCCTGTAGGACTGCGGGAGGGTTGTTCAGGCTGGCATCCAATCCCGGCCCGGTTAACTTGATTACCTGCGCATAATCGAAGCCCCCTTCGTTGATCAGCAGGTGGGCTACCCCCAGGGAATCCTTTACCGATTTGGGGAGCTTGTTTCTGTCCAAGAGGGGCTGTCTATGCCTTGATACCTGTTCAGACGATTCCTGTGGTGAAAGGGCGCAGACCATGCCAAAGAGGGTGGCGTGAAACTGCCTACGGTTTAACCACGAAGAGGTTTCGCCGGCACCGGCAAGAGGTATTAATAATGAAAGCAGCAGGATAAGATTGAGGCAGAAACGCCGCATCCTTCACCTCCCCCATGGTTTATTATGATAGGCGGCGATAAAAGCTATCAACTATAAGCGGAAATCCGCTCTCTTTTATTGTGTTGGTTTACCAAGTATAAAAATCACGGATTGAAAGTCAAGATAGCCGAGAAACCGCTAAAATAAGCACTTTGAATGTGCTTCGCGTAAGTCCGCTTTCCGAGCAGAGGTTGATATTTCAAGCACTCCGGGTAATTAGAACAAGAATTTTTATTAAAAATCGAAGAAAATTTATTGACGCGGCCATAAGTCACGTTATACTCCTCATCCTACGACTAACATGAAGTTAAGAGTTATCGTGGAGAAAGCCTTTCGGATAGTACCCCGATTGTGCTGTGGATCCATATGAGACTTTAACTTCCGGCAGCCTTGATCCGCCTTGGATAATGAGGTGGTTAAGGTTGGTTTTGTCATTTTATAACAGGTAGGTTTTTTTTGTGACCTTTTTGGGATTAATATATTTCCGGCTCTGTGCCGGATTCAATAAGGCAAGGAAATACTGCAATGATTGATGTTCCGGTTCATGATCGTCAGGGCAAAGTGGTGGAAACCATTCAATTCGATGAAACCTGCCTTGGGCGCGTGATCCATGTTGAGCTTCTCCACCAAGCGATTGTACGCCATGAAGCTAATCAGCGCGTGGGAACTGCTTCTACCAAGAACCGCAGCGAGGTGGTAGGTACCACCAAGAAGCCTTGGCGGCAAAAAGGCCTCGGCCGGGCGCGGGTAGGCACCAAGCGGAATCCTGTCTGGCGCGGTGGTGGCGTGGTTTTCGGGCCGAAACCCAGGAGTTATCGGCAGAAACTGTCGAAAAAAGCCCGCCGTACCGCTCTAAAGAGCGCCCTTCTTTCCAAGCTCCGCGACGGAGAAATCAAAGTCATTACAGATCTGCAGATGGATCAGCCCAAAACTAAAGAAATTGCCTCTATTCTCAGCGCCATTGGGGCCTGCGACCGATGCCTGATTGTGCTGCGTGAACAGAATGAAAACACCTATAAATCCACGCGCAACCTTCCTCAAGTAGAACTTACCACCCTGCAGGAGATGAACGCCTATACTGCTCTCCTGCGCAAGAATATAGTTATGACTAAAGATGCCTTTACTGCCATCCCCGAGGAGATTAAGTGAGATGGACCCTTACGCAGTAGTTAAAAAGCCGGTTTATACCGAGAAATGCCACCAGTATATAGAAGCGAGTAACACCTACACCTTCGATGTAGATGAAAATGCGTCAAAATATGATATTCGCGATGCAGTTGAAAACCTGTGGAACATCAAGGTTTCTTCTGTAAGGGTAATGAATGTAAGGGGTAAGCCGAAAAATTACCGCTACGCCAGGCATGGTTTAACCAGAATGTGGAAGAAAGCGTTCGTCCGCCTTGCCGAAGGCCAGGCTATTGACGAATTGAAATAGAACATAACCTTATTCCCTGCATGTGCTTGTGCAGGGTGATTTTTTTGTAGACAAGAGTATACTTAAGGGACAGCGATGGGACTCAAGCAATATAAGCCAAATACACCCGGTCAGCGCGGTATGTCGGTTAGTGACTTTGCTGATATTACAAAGTCTGCCCCGGAGAAAACGCTCCTCGAGCCGCTCAAGCGCCGGGGCGGCCGGAATAATCGCGGGATCATCACTGCCCGCCATCGCGGCGGTGGCTCGAAGAGGCGCTACCGCATTATTGATTTCAAGCGCAATGACCGTGATGAAATCCCAGCCAAGGTTGTGGGTATTGAATACGATCCCAACCGGTCCGCGCGGATTGCGCTCTTGCATTACGCTGATGGAATTAAGCGTTATATCCTTGCCCCGCTTGGACTTGACGTTGGCATGCATATCATGGCCGGCCAGAAGGTTGAGCCGGAAATAGGCAATTGCATGCCGCTGGAGAGCATCCCGCTCGGCATGAAGGTCCATAATATTGAATTAAACCCCGGCCAAGGCGGCAAGATTGCGCGTTCCGCCGGGATGGGAGCAACCCTGATGGCCAAGGAAGGCGACCGCGCCGTTCTCTTGATGCCCAGCGGTGAGCTGCGCACCACCCAGCTCAAGTGCCGGGCCACCCTTGGCACCATCGGCAATATTGAGCATTCGCTGATTAAAGTCGGCAAGGCCGGCAAGTCCCGGCATATGGGCCGCCGGCCGCATGTCCGCGGCAGCGCCATGAACCCGGTGGATCACCCCATGGGCGGCGGCGAAGGCCG
>JAFGNG010000099.1 GCA_016927125.1 Planctomycetota bacterium
AAATTTTACTTTTCTAATAACCTGTTTGATTTGTGGGATAACTTACAGAGAAGTTTGATGTCTATGCAGATTGCTGGCGGCTTGGTTGAAATCTGCTTGACATGATCGGGCGAGGGGATAGTATTACCTATCGAAAATATTTGAGCTATCCGTTTTTTAGTAATCCTGGGTATTTCTAATAATGTGGTGAGGGGATTGACAGTTAATCAGTGTCATAAAAATGCGGGTGTAGCTCAGTGGTAGAGCGTCAGCTTCCCAAGCTGAAAGTCGAGGGTTCGACCCCCTTCACCCGCTCCATTGCATCATATCACAAAGCCCTGCAGTTACCTGCACGGGCTTTGTATTTTATACTTTTCCAAAAGGTTGCTACTGGACTCAACCCACGGTCTGGAAAGAGGTTTTAGAAGATATGGATCACGAAGGAATTAGCCTTAACTAGAGTATCTCTAACCAGGAGTAGGGCGTAGAAGTTCCAGTCAAAACAATAATAATAAATAAATAGAATTAGCCTCGCAGCCAATGAGGAGGCCTAAAGCTGTAATTCCCTCTGTGCTGTGCTCCGATCACCCGTCCAGATTTAACCGCCCATAATTCCTTGAAGTTGTGGGCTTTTTTTATAAAGAGTTTTTAGTTCTGGGAAGTTTTTGGTAATCTTGGGTAATTATCCGCCGATAAGTATAAAACCCATAAAAAATTACAAGGGTGCTAAGCTATAATTAAATAAATTGACAGCGCTTTAGCGTTATTTATAATTCCTAAGTTAATCGATTCCGTTCAAACCGGATTACTTTTAACAAGTTTGCAAGTTGTGGATTTATATAGGAATAGTAATGTAACGCCACAGATAGCCAGTAGATGGGAGAACATTTCTTGTTATTCAACTCCAGAGTCTTTCTAGTCTTTTTCGTCATTGTTTATGTGAGTTATTTGCTCCTCAAGAAGCGCTGGCGGGTGCAAAACGCGATGCTGCTGGTGGCTTCATATATCTTTTACGGCTGGTGGGACTGGCGTTTCCTCTCCTTAATCTTCATCTCAACCGTGATTGACTATATCGCGGGCCTGAACATTATTAAGGCCAATAACCCTTCCCGGCGGAAGCTGTTTCTGGTCCTGTCCTGCATCACTAACCTCGGCTTGCTGGGGGTCTTCAAGTATTTCGATTTCTTCATCGGCAGTGCCACCGAACTTCTGAATTTTTTAAATGTCGATGCCTCGAGGCTTTACCTGCATGTTACCCTGCCGGTGGGGATCTCTTTCTATACCTTCCAGACTATGAGTTATACGATTGATATTTACCGCGGCAGGCTTAAGCCCACGCGTAACTTCTGGGATTTTGCCCTCTTCGTTTCCTTCTTCCCGCAGTTGGTGGCCGGGCCAATCGAACGCGCGATACACCTGCTGCCCCAGATCAGCGGCCCGCGGAGAATCACCCCGGAACTGATCCGCTCCGGCATTTTCCTGGTGATCTGGGGGCTCTTTAAAAAGGTTTTCATTGCCGACAACTGCATGGTGATTGTCAACGAAGTCTTTGCCAACCACCCCGATTACGGCGGCCTGGCTTACCTGGCGGCAATTTATGCCTTCGCGGTGCAGATCTTTTGTGACTTTTCCGGTTATAGCGACATTGCCCGTGGCATTTCCATGCTGATGGGCTTTGATTTGATGCTTAACTTCAACCTGCCATACTTTGCGGTCTCCCCGTCCGACCTCTGGCGGCGGTGGCATATCAGCCTGAGTAGCTGGCTGCGGGATTACCTCTATATCTCCCTGGGCGGCAACCGGGGCGGGGTGTACAAAACCTACCGCAACCTGATGTTGACCATGCTGCTGGGCGGACTCTGGCACGGCGCGAAGTGGACCATGGTTCTCTGGGGCTTTTATCATGGCCTTCTCCTGGTGGTGCAGCGCCTCCTCTCCGGGGTGATGAGCGGCAGCCCCGACAAGGATCAAGAGCCTACTGGCCTGCGTAAGTGGCTGCAGATTATCCTGATGTTCCACCTGACCTGTTTCGGCTGGTTGCTCTTCCGCGCGGTTGATATGCCGCAGGTGTGGGATATGTTAGTGGGTATGTGTACCAGCTTCAAGCTTACCAGCATGGAATTACAGATTCTGTACCATACCCTGGCGCTCAGTTCACCGCTGATCCTGATGCAGTTCTGCCAGTATCTCTCCGGTGATCTCCTGATCTTCCTGCGCTGGCGCCCGACCACAAAGTGGGCGTTTTTGCTGGTAATGTCAGCCCTGGTCTTTATTACAATCAATCTCTTTGCCATAGGGGTTTCTGATGCCAACGTCTTTATCTACTTCCAGTTCTGAGGACGACCGCCTCTGGGTCGAGGATCCGGGGTGGAAAATCCTCTTTCGCAAGGCAGCTATGCATGGCGTGTATCTAGCCTGCCTGCTGGGCTTCTTTGGCGTTCTCTACCTGCCAAAAACCAACGCGCAAATCGGGGCGGGGCTGCTCGCCTTGGCGGTTATTGCCCTGATCAACGCTGCCTGGAGCAGAACCTGGCTGGTCGCGCTCTTGATTATTATTGGTACCCCGCTCGTAATTGGCGCGGGGGAAGTAGCGCTCCGTTGGCGCCTGCTGGGCTGGGAAGCGGTTGAAAATTTCCAGGATTACCCCCAATACCATATTCAATACCAGGATTCGATGCTCTTTAGCGATGATCCCGTATTGGGCTTTGATTTTAAGCCAAACTGGAAGGGGACAAATCTCGGCCGACCGGTGAAATTGAACTCGCAGGGGTATAATGACGTGGAGTTCAGCAGCAAGGGCCAGGAGAAAGAGGCCTTCCGGATCGTTCTGCTGGGCCATTCCTTCGCCTTTCCCGAAGGGGTCAGGCGGGAAAACGGGGTAGCCGCAGTGCTGGAATCGGAACTAAGCGCCCGATTAAAGCGGCCGGTAGCGGTTTATAACCTCTCCATCCCCAGTGAAGGGGTGATTCAATACCGGGGCCGCCTCCTGCGTGACGGGCTGGCTTTGAAGCCGGACCTGGTCTTGGCTACAACCATCCCCTTCGAACCATCCAAACCTGTCAAGCTCGGCCAGAACCGGGAAAACATGGAAAAACTTCGCAAATATCAGATCCAACCCGCTTTCACGCGCAGTTTCTTTGTCCACCATGCCAGTAAGCCACGCTCCCTCAAGGAATTCGTCCCCGGCCTGGATAAGCTGTTTAACTGGCTCTTTAAAAAGCCGGCGATCAGCCGTAAGCTGGCCGCGGGTGAAACTCCCATGACTGGTGCTGAAGGCTGGGCCCGCCTGGCACAGGCAGCACATGGCCATAACCTTCCTATAGGAGTGGTAATGCTGCGGATGGTTGAATTTGGCGACGCTTTAGCGGTATCCGAAAAGAGCAACACCGAGGTCGAGGCCATGTGCAAACAGCTTGGGGTTGCATATTTTGACACCACTTCGAGCCTGTCAGCACACGGTTTCCGGGCGCATTGGACAATCACGCCGGATAATGGGCACCCCAACGCTGAGGCGCATGGCATTATCGGGCGTTATCTTGCGGCACAGGTCGAACCTAAGGTGCGGGAAATCCTCGCCGAGAGGGAATAATCTCCCAAGGCTAGATCTCGCGGTAACCCTCATCCATGTCGAAACTTCCACTGACACAGAACCATCTTGATTAAAACTATTCTGTTATATTTTCCATAATTAGATATTTCACCGCATAATTGCCTCTAATTTGTCGTTATTATATATACTTATATATGTTATCATAGTGTGAGTATTTGGTTTTGAATTTTGTTTTCAAGTAGCTTAAGGGATTTCAGATTAAACAACTTGACAGTGATCCATCTAAATCTAAAATTAATAATATTTTGCCGGACATTTTAACTAAGTCCTTGCCTGTACAGTGATTAATAAGGATTACAAATGAATCTTTCAGTTGTTATCCCGGTTTATAACAGCGAGCAGTCACTCCCGCTTCTCCTGGAGCGGTTGAACGCTGTTCTGCCGGGCTTAGCCGATACCTTTGAGGTTATCTTGATCAATGATGGCAGCAAGGATGGGAGTTGGGAGGAGATAGAGCAGCTTTCAAAGGTGTATCCCTGGATCCGTGGCTTTGACCTGATGCGTAATTATGGCCAGCACAACGCCATCTTGTATGGTATTCGCGCAGCAAGGTTTGAGACCATTGTTACCATGGATGATGATCTCCAGAATCCTCCTGAAGAAATCGAGCAGTTGTTGCAGAAATATTCTGAAGGCTATGATGTTGTCTATGGTACTCCAGCGCACGAGAAACACAGTTTCTTTCGGTATTTAGCCTCAAGGATAACTAAACTTGTCCTGCAAAGCGCCATGGGGGCTGAAACTGCCACCAAGATCAGTGCGTTCCGGGTGTTTCGCACCCAACTCCGGGATGCTTTTGAATCCTATCAATCCTCCCATGTAAACATTGATGTACTCCTGACCTGGGGAAGCACCCGGTTCGCGGCGATCCCGGTTCGCCAGGATGAACGGGCCTTTGATAAAAGCAATTACACCCTGCGGATGTTGATTGGCCATGCCACCAATATGATGACCGGGTTCAGCATCCTGCCGCTACAATTAGCCAGCATGATCGGCTTCTCCTTCTCCATTTTCGGCCTTTTCCTGTTGCTGTATGTTTTTTCCCGCTATCTCCTTTATGGCACTCCGGTAGCCGGCTTCCCCTTCCTGGCTTCCAGCATCGCCATTTTCTCCGGGGTCCAGTTATTCGCTCTTGGCATTATCGGAGAATACCTGGCGCGGGTCCATTTCCGCACCATGAACCGGCCGGCCTATACGGTCCGCAAGGTATTAGGCGGGAAAAGAGGGGATGGGCAATGAATCAGGATTCTTCCCTTTGTCGTTTTTTACCTTGGGATACAGATCATTTCGGTGTCCGGATTGGCGTCCTGGAGAGTGATGTCATAACACCAGAGTCAATGGATACGGTCCGGCAATGGTGCCAGTCGGAAAACATTGCCTGCCTGTATTTCTTAGCCAATCCGGATAATGCAGAATCCATCCGACTGGCGTTTGACGAAGGCTTCCGCTGGGTTGACAGCCGGGTAACTTTATCCCTGAAACTACCCCATCCCCAAATAACAAACAAAGACCTTAATGGCGTCATGAGGATTGCCGACAAGAATGATATTGACCAGCTCAAAGCAATCGCCAGGGTAAGCCATAAAAACACCCGTTTTTACCGGGATGGAAAATTTGACCTCAAGCGTTGCGACCAGATGTATGAAATCTGGATAGAAAAAAATGTTTTAAATCAAGAGGATGTCGTTTATGTTTGCGACAGTGAGCAGGGGCTTTGCGGCTATATCACCTGTCTTTTTAAGGATGCTGGCCGTTATGGCCAGATGGGCCTGCTGGCGGTCACAGGAAACACCCAGGGGCGCGGTTATGGTAAAGCCCTGGTTCAACAAACAATCTCATGTTTCACCGAGCGGGGATGCGAAGAGGTTAAGGTTGTTACCCAGGATCATAATATCACAGCGCTGCGGTTGTATGAAAAATGCGGCTTTCTTATGGAGTCATGCGAGATCTGGTTTCATAAATGGTTTGTTTAATTTAATCTGAAAGTAAATCTATGCATAAATACCGAATCCCATTCAATATTCCGTATCTTGCCGGTAATGAGTACGCCTATATCTCCGAGGCCCTTGAAAAAGGCCATATCTCCGGTGACGGCTCCTTCACCATGCGCTGCCAGGAAATACTCAAGGAACAAATCGGCGTCAAGCATGCGCTCCTGACCACCTCCTGCACCCATGCGCTGGAAATGATGGCGCTCTTGATTAATATCCAGCCCGGGGATGAAGTCATTGTGCCCTCATTCACCTTCGTCTCCACCATCAACGCCTTTGTCCTGCGCGGCGCGCGCCCTGTTTTTATCGATATCCGTGAAGACACAAAAAACATGGATGAGAAGTTACTCGCGGATTTAATCACCCCGAAAACCAAGGCGATTGTCCCGGTGCATTACGCCGGGGTGGGCTGCGAAATGGACGCTATTCTTGAAATTGCAGGCGAACACAATATTCCCGTCCTGGAAGATAACGCGCATGGCCTGTTCGGCAAGTATAAGGGCCGCAATCTCGGCACCTTTGGCTGCATGGCAGCGCAGAGCTTCCATGAAACCAAGAATATCAGCGCGGGAGAATGCGGCGCGTTGTTAATCAATGATGATGCTTACATCGACCGGGCCGATATCATCCGCGAGAAAGGCACCAACCGGAAGCTTTTCCTCCGTGGACAGATCGATAAGTATTCCTGGGCGGATATCGGTTCGAGCTATCTGCCCTCCGACATCATCGCGGCCTTTCTCTGTGCCCAGCTCGAAGAACGGGAGAAGATCCAGACCCTACGTGAAAAAATCTGGAA
The DNA here is from genome assembly GCA_016927125.1 of Planctomycetota bacterium. GTDB lineage: Bacteria > Planctomycetota > SZUA-567 > SZUA-567 > JAFGNG01 > JAFGNG01. The sequence continues at coordinate 6,377 of JAFGNG010000099.1, forward strand.
AAAATACGAGGCTGAATTGCGCGACTGGGCTGTTGTGCACGGAGTGGCCTTACCGCAGATCCCGGACTGTTGCGAACAGGCGTACCATATGTTTTATCTTATCCTGCCATCGCAGGAGCTTCGCGCCGCCTTGATCCGCCACCTGAAAGCCAGGGATATCCTGTCTGTATTCCATTATGTCCCGCTGCATCTCTCCACCTTCGCGCAACAATATGGCGGCAAACCCGGCGACTGTCCCGTTACCGAGGACATCAGCGACCGTCTCCTGCGCCTGCCTTTCTATAATGCGCTTACCGAGGATGAACAAGCTTCCGTAGTCACGGCACTAAAAGAATTTGACTGGCGCGCGTCTTAACCAAACTTCGACATGAAATTGACTTTTTGCCGGTCAATGTTTAGATCAATACCTGGGATTACATATCCGGTTTTATCCATTCTGCTTACAAGATGAGGAGTAAGTATAATGATTGACTCGACGCGGACAGCCACTAACAATATTGTATCACCTGATGTTTCCACGCAAGCTAATTCATCAAGCTATGAATTTGTTAAGCCCGGTTCTTTCATCAAAATGGGAAAACTGGGAATCGGCGTATCTTGGCTGCTCTTTTTCGGGCTGATGGTCTACCAGGCGTTGATTGGATCTGCCCCGTCCCAATATGTTGAAGGCGATGACCTCGCTATCATCAACCATATCCAGCAGAGTGTGCAAAATCCCGACGTGACCTGGCCGGGCGGGCATGGCAATATCTACCAGTCGGGGCTAAACACTACTCTCAGGCTGCTCTGCCGAGTCAGCGGTGCGCACTGCCTGCATGTTTTCTTCCTCATGAGTGTGTGCGGTTCGCTATTGTTTGTCATTTTCAGTTCCGGCCTGCTTGCCCGGCTCTTGCGCTGCCCGTTCCCCCTGGCGGGACTGGGTTTGCTTCTCTTCCAGGAAACGTATCTCGCGGGGGCGTATCCCAATGCAATTGTAATCGCAGCTGCCATTGCCACCGGGGCGCTCTTATTGTTGTTACTCCAGCAGGATAAATGGTGGGGTATTCTCTTTGGCAGTATTTTGCTGGGCTTGGCGGTCTGGACGCGCTTTGATGCGGGGTTGATCGCCCCGGTCTGTCTCCTGCTGTTTTACAAAGGGAGTTGGCCGCGCGCTATCCTGTTGACCATCCTGGTCGCCATCATTTCCCTCCTGGTGTTCTGGATAGGGATTACCTTCTGCGGAGTTTCCTATGAAGACCTGCTGCAGATGACCAAGGTTGGCCTGGCGGTAGAACGCACCACGCAGCAGGCGCCCATGTTCACCTCCCATTTCATGCGCTCAGGCGCGACCTTCTTGCCCGTGGGAACTCTGGTACTGCTCCTCGCCGGATGGTGGCTGTTACTACGAAAAAAGCAATGGCAATTGCTGGCAATCAGCCTGCTGGGTTTTATTCCGCTTTTTGTAACTTATTGCCCGCGTTATACCTCGCCCAGCTACTTGTTCTACTCGATTCCTTTCCTGGCGCTGGCTTGTGTCGCGGGATTTCAAACTATTCAAAAGCGCCGCTCTCTTCTCCTCGGTGTAGTCCTGATCCTGCTGCTGGGGCAGTTCATCTTGGGCGCGCGGGCGGAACTTAAGTCCAAACCGTGGGTGCATATGCCTTCCACTAAGTTCGCCTCGCTCTATCAAAAGGATTCCTTAGGCGAAAATATCATCAATCTTGAACTGGTAATCGGGGCAGGGGTGCCGTTACCCACCGATGACGGTCCGCGTTTGCCTACGGGAATCCTCTTCTCCCCTTTGATGATCCACGAGCAGAGAGTTTTATATGTATCAAAAACCCATGAACTGATTCAATTTATTGAAAGATATTTTAGCCAGGGCGATACCCTGTATATTCTTACCAACGATATGAAAGCCAGGGACATTACGCATTACGCACTGGAGCGGTCGGGGTTCAAGTTTGAAAGGGTGGATGATGATCCCAGTCCCATGCGGCAGGGTAAATTTTACTGGAGTGATGGCACCCGGCGGGTTGTCCATATCAACGACATCTGCACTTCTTACAAGGTCGCGGATTATGCCCGTACCTTCGCCAAACTCGAAGGGCATGATTTCCTGTATGTGGTTACCCGGGGGAGGGTGCGTGCGACCGTCCTGCCACACCTGACCGTAGAGCGGAAGGTTTGCGAGTTTATCGATGTTTCCGGCCTCTGTGCGTTTTACATTACCGGCGGTTTTCAATACGAGCCCGAGGTAAAGGCCCTGGAAACTGAATGAGGATATTGTGATTTGATAAGCCTAATTTGGCATAAAGCAACAGGGTTTTCCCGAAGGAAAACCCTGTCTTATGGATTTGATGGCCGCTAAGTTTAATCTTCTGCCAATTGCTGCAACAGCCTGACTGCAGCTCCGGCAATCGCCTCGCCACCCTCGGCGCCGATTCTCGCGGTTTCAACCTTGAAGCTGTTGATCTCTGCCTGGTCGATTGCTTTTTGCGTAGGCACATACCCGATATCCCGGACATTGGAAAGCTCTATCACCAGGGTCGTGGGGAAGGGGGAGGCCTTCTTGATATCCATGCCGTATTCGACAAAGATCTCTCCCGGCATGGTTACAATCGCGACATCCTTGCTGAGCCTGAAAGCCTGCACTTCGGCAGGACGTGAGGCTTCACCCCGCTCCCGGGCGTCTGCCAGCCTGTTTATGAAACGCTTTTTGTTCGGATTCCGGTTCAGCCTCGCAGCCACTTCGGGAGCCACCTCTTCCCCGCGGGCCCAGGCCAGTTCTTCTTCGGTGTAACTCCGGAAGGGGGCGTCGACCGTTTCGCTCAGTACCGCCAGGGAGGGCTGCGTTATTTCCTTCGCCGTGGGCAGTTCCTGCAGGATTACGCCCGCGAGCGCCTCGCCGTGGCGCTTGCATTCCGCAAACCCATCGGCGGCATCAGGATTAAAGCAGTCCACATGATTGATGTCCCCGCACGGACCCTGTCCGAAAAGGGAGACAAAATCCATGCCGAATTCCCTCTGCAAGGCCTGTTCAAGATAGATAGGATAATCCGGGAAATTGATCTCCCGGCCGTCAGGAAGGACGCCATCAATCGGGCCAAGGCAGCAGACATGCATGGCAAAACTGCTCACGGAGGCGATGGCTTCATTACTGTCTTCATCAGAGAACATGATGAAGCCGACATCCTCGTCGACCGGCCCGGCGTGCTTGACCAGCCCTTCCTCCAGCACCTTGGGATTATACTTGATGCTGCCATCTGCCATGAAGTATCTGCGGTTTTGGGCATGGCCGGAGAGCTTGCCCATTGCGGCTTTCATCTTGACCGGCTGGGCGTTCCCGTTGGCATCGACAATTGCCTCGGCCATGCGGTCAACCAGGAAGTTGACGCGACTGACCTGGAAATTCTTAGTTATGGCAGCCCGGCATTTTTCCTGCAACCGCCTTCTGTTGTACTCGGTAAATTCTTCTTTAAGCATCTTCCCCAAATCCGCAGGCAAATCCGGGTCGCCTATTTCGGGGTTAGAATATTTTTGCAGTCTCGGCCCTAACTCTTCCGCGATCTGGTTTGCCCGGACAGCGGCGAGTTCTGGATGAAATCTGTTGAAGCACGAATCCAGCAACTGCTGCGCAACCGCTGCTTCCGATTTATTGACTAATGCCTCTGCCAGTTTGAGGGCGTTGTCCTGGGTTAGCTTTTGATCGATTTCTTTACAGAGGTTGTTATTGATCTCTGCATA
>JAFGNG010000100.1 GCA_016927125.1 Planctomycetota bacterium
GAGGAAGCGGGGAGCATTTCGGGCTTTTCTCAGGGAATTGGTGATCGGTTCCCTCGTCCGTCATGCCGCAGCATGTCTTCCTCTGGGAACCCTTGCCAAGAATTACCTGGTTGCTATGGGAGCGAACCCCGAGCGCTGTTCGTTCTGCCCGGATACCCCGGATGTGGAGGCGATGCAACTGCAGTGCGCGGCGCTCCCTTCCAGCAGCAAGATCCGCGAAGAAAACCAATTGCCAACCAAGAAACCGCTCTTTCTGTATGTAGGCCGGTTCGTTGAAAGCAAGCGGGTGGATCTCCTGATCAAGGCGTATGCGCTCCTGCGCGGCAGGGAGGTTGACGCTGCCCTGGTCCTGGTCGGCAGCGGGCTGAAGGAATCCGCTTTCCGCCAGCAGGTCAAGGAGAGGAATATAAAAGATCTTTATTTCCTGGGATACAAGCAACCGGCGGAGTTGCCCGCGCTCTATACCATGGCCGATGCCACCATCTTACCCTCTGACGAAGAGCCCTGGGGGGTGGTGGTCAATGAGTCCCTGGCCTGTGGCACGCCGGTGATTGCCAGTGATCATGTCGGCGCCGCGCCCGACCTGATTGAAAGCAACCGCACCGGAAATATTTTCCGCGCGGGAGATGTCGAAGCCCTCACCGCAACCATGAGGCGTTTTATTAACTTGCTCCATCAGAGCGAGCCGAAGGCAATCGCGGATGCCTGCCGGGAGCAGGCCCTTGCCTGGGGATACAAGCTGTGCAAGGAGAGCTTTCTGAGCGCAGTCATGAGCGCGGCCTTGAGAAAGTCAAGAAGGAGGAAGAAGCCTTAATGTGCGGGATTGCGGGAATCATTAACCATCACCAGCCGGAGCCGGAACCTGCGGTTGCGGGCATGGTCAAGGTAATGCGCCACCGCGGTCCCGATGATGAAGGTTTTTTCAGCGACGAACGCGCCTGCCTGGGGATGTGCCGACTTGCCATTCGGGATCTGAGCGGCGGCAAGCAGCCGATGAGCACTCCTGACGGGCGCTATCACCTGGTTTATAACGGCGAATGTTACGGCATCGCAGGCCTGCGGCAACAGTTGGAGGATAAAGGGGCGAGCTTCCGCACCCGCTCGGATACGGAAGTTGTTCTGCAGGCCTACGCGCACCTCGGACCCGAGGGCTTGAATTCCCTCAACGGGATGTTTGCCTTTGCAATCTGGGACAGCCAAGAGCAGGAGCTCTTTCTCGCGCGGGATCGCATGGGCATCAAGCCGCTCTGCTATAGCTTCTCCAAAGAGAGATTTCTCTTCGCCTCTACCCTCAACGGTTTGCAGGCCCACCCCGATTTTCACGGCAGCATTGATCCCGAAGCCGTGGAACTCTATCTCTCCACCGGATTCATTCCCGCGCCTTATACCATCTTCAAGGAAGCCCGCAAGCTCCCGCCGGGACATTGGGCAAGGATAGGCAAGGGCGGCATGGAAATCCGCCGGTGGTGGGAATTCCCGCTCCCGCGCGGGGAAGAGCGACTGACAGACGCGGAAGAGGCCTGCGACCGGATTGCAGGAATTATCAAGGAAGCGGCAACGATCCGCCTGGAGAGTGACCGTCCGGTAGGCTTATGCCTGAGCGGTGGGATTGATTCCGGGCTACTGGCGTCCGCCTTGCAAGACAGCGGCACCGAGGCTTTCACAGTTGGCTTTGCCGAAAAGGGTTATGACGAATCCGGCATGGCAGCAAGGGTGACAAAGCACCTGGAAATGAAACACCACATCCTCTCAGACTGCCATATTTCAGTGGAGGAAGATTTTGACAAGGTGCTGGAGCATTATGATGAGCCGAATAATGACAGCTCCGCGATGGCAGTCTATAACCTGGCGCGCCTGCTCCATCAGCATGTGGTAGTAGAACTTAACGGCCTCGGGGGAGACGAGGCCTTTGGCGGGTACTTGCGCTACATTGGCGGTAGGTGGGCGCCTTACGCGCGCTACCTGCCGGGACTGGGTTTGCTGCCCGGGATTCTCGGACCCGATGAAATCAAGTCGAGCTGGAAGAGCCGCCTGGCCCGTTTTGGCGAGGCAGTGGGAGAAGCAGGTAAGGCCTTGTCCTCCCTGCATCTGCCGGGGGAGTTATGGCCGCTGGCATGTTACCTGCAAATGCTCAACCCCTCAGAGGCGACCATTGACCGCCGCTTACGGCGCCCGGAATTTCTGCGACAGCTGGGCGGTTTCCGGGCGATCCACGCCTTTGCGCCGCATTTCCAGGAAAGCGCGGGTTGCAGCCTGCTGACCCGCCTTAACCATTTGGACTGCAAAACCGTCTTGCCCGGCGATTACCTGGTCAAGGAAGATCGCATGACCATGGCCCACTCCGTGGAAGGGCGAGTGCCCCTGCTTGATCACCGGATTATCAAGCTCGGGTTTTCTCTGTCCGATCCCCTGCGGATCAAGGGACTGCGCACCAAGCGGATGCTGCGATTACTGGCCTCAAAGCAGTTACCGGAGGGAGTGGCGGACGCTCCCAAGCATGGTTTTTCCATTCCCGAAGCCGCCTGGCTGCGCGGGCCTCTGGCAGGCAAGCTGCAGGAGAGCCTCTTTGAAAACCATGCCCGGGTATATGAATATGTTGCAGCTGCAACCGTGAAGCAGGTCCTCAGAGAACACCTGGATGGCAGGGCCAATCACAGCCGCTTGCTCTGGACCTTGTTCAGCCTGGAGACCTGGCTGCGGAATCGAAAAAAAGAAGGGGTTAAAGGTTAGTTCATATAAGTGAAGCCGACAATGATCCGCTGGATGCAGACCTTAAGGCGGGGGGTCATGGAAAGGAAACGATAGCCGCTGTGATAGACATTGCTCTTGCCTTGCTTGTCACTCCATAAACTGCGCGCCTCAAACCGGAGTTTTCCCGTTTCATTCTTTTTCAAAGGTACCTGCAGGTAAAAACTGCAATCTTCATTCACAGGGTATGCCTTATCGCTGATAATCATCACCCCGTCCATGGTGATGTTGCCGAGGCGGCCGACCAGTTCGTCGGTCTCGCTATTGTAAATAGGCAAAGAATCGAGGGGTTGCCAGCGTTTCTTCTTACGGTATTTAAGCATGGAATAATATTCTCCCTTACCTGTATGTTACATGAAAATTAAGGATTTGCACAATTTCTTTTTTAAAAATCGACAGAATTTTTGCAAATCCTTTCCCCTTTTTCAGACCGCGCGCGGATAAATAATGCCTGGGATTTTATAGTGCCTGGCAAGTGAGGGATGACGTGAAGGCCATCCTATAACCGAAATCTTTGCTTGCGAGACTATAATCATCCCCATACTATTTCTAACTGGTTGCAGCCTCCGTAAGAGGGAGGAAACACTGCTGGTAAAAACCTTGGCACGATCCGGTGGTTTTTGATTTGAAGAGAGAATAAGTCCATGAAGAAAGCAATTTTACTCTTTCCAGGGCAGGGCTCGCAGAGCGTTGGCATGGGACTGGACCTAGCGCAGAACTTTCCCGTTGCCAAGGCGGTTTTCGAAACCGCCGACCAGGTTTTAGGCCTGGCGATCTCGGAAATATGTTTCAACGGCCCCGACCGCGAGCTGGTTCTGACCCATAATGCCCAGCCTGCCGTAACCGCGGTTAGCCTGGCCATGCTGGCAGTGCTCAAGGAGGCGGGAATTACGCCCCTGGCGGTTGCCGGGCATAGCCTCGGGGAATACTCCGCCGACCAGGCGGCCGGGGTATTTGATGTCGATACCGCTATTCGCCTGACCCGCCGGCGCGGGGAGTTGATGCAGGAGTGCGCGGACGAGTGCGGCGGTACCATGCTGGCCGTCATCGGCTTAGAAATGGACAAGGTCGAAACGATCTGCCAGGAAGTCGCGGCTGACACCGGCGGGGTAATCAATGTCGCCAATTTCAATTCACCGCTGCAGGTGGTGATCACCGGCGAGAAAGCGCCGATTGCCATTGCCGCGCAGCAGGCGGAAGCCGCCGGCGCCAAGCGCACCGTGGAGTTGAAGGTCTCCGGCCCCTGGCACAGCGCCTTGCTGGAGAAAGCGCGCCTCGGC
>JAFGNG010000101.1 GCA_016927125.1 Planctomycetota bacterium
CACCTTGAGTGAAAGGCTCAGAGAATCACTCACACGGCATTGCGGCGGAGGTCCATTTTTATTATTCCCCGGTAAACATAGTGATTTCATCGCAAAGAAGACGTGATGATGGATCCCGGCAATGACAAGCAGGCCATGCGTAAAACTATTGCGGGACGGCTTGCCGCTCTCACCCCGGAAGCGCGCGCGGCCCACGATGCCAGCCTTTGCAAGCAGGCCGAAAGCCTGGAGGAATTGGAGAATCCCCGCCTGGTAATGGGGTACATGCCCCTGCCGGATGAGATTAATCTCACCCCCTTTTTACGCAAACTCCTCGCCCGCGGAATCCTCCTTGCCCTCCCCCGCACCGACCGGGAGTGCAACCGGATTACCGCGCACCTGGTAGACGGGATCGATGGTTGCCTGCAGTCGGGGGCGTACTGCATCCTGGAACCAGCGCCTGCTTCCCCGCAAGTCGAGATTGAACAAATTAACGCGGTGTTGGTACCTGGCCGGGCCTTCTCACCGAAGGGTTACCGTTTAGGGCGCGGGGGCGGTTATTATGACCGCTTCCTGGCCGAATGCCCGGCGCTGCGCATTGCCTTCTGTTACGAAGAACAGGTAGTCGCCCATCTGCCGATCGCGGACCATGACCTGCCGGTCGACATTCTCGTTACCCCGGAGAGGGTTTTGCGAAATCATAATTCCTCTCTGTAAGCGCCCGCATCCGGATACCGAAAGGACAAACATGAAGAAAGAAGCTTTATTCAACGAACTCTTCGACCTCAGCGGCCAGACCGCGTTGATTACCGGCGGCGCCACCGGGCTGGGCAAGGTTATTGCCGAGACCTACGCCTCGGCGGGTGCAAATATTGCTATCTGCAGCCGTAAAGGGGAGGTCGCCGAAGACACCGCCGAGGAGATCGCCGGGGCCACCGGGGCAAAGGCCCTCGGCTTTGCCATGGATGTGCGCGATGAAAAGTCAGTCAATGACGGCATCGCCCTCACCCAGGAGAAGCTTGGGCGAATCGATATCCTGCTCGCCAGCGCCGGGGTTAATGTCCGGAAGGATATCAATGATTTTTCTAAAACCGAATGGGACTCGGTAATCGACACCAACCTGACGGGTTGTTTCCTCACCGCCAAGGCGGTAATCCCAGGCATGATTGCGCGCAATTACGGCCGGATTGTCTTTATCGCCAGCATCTTTTCCTACATTTCACTCCCGGCCAGGGCAGCCTATGGCGCCAGCAAGGCGGGCGTGATGGGGCTGACCCGCAGCCTCGCCCTGGATACGGTCAAGCATAACATCTGCGTCAACTCTATCTGCCCCGGGCCGTTCGTCACGGAAATCAACCGCGCCCTCTGGGAAGACGCGAAGGTCAATGAAGAATTTTTGAAAAATATCCCGATTGGCCGTTGGGGGGAATTGCCGGAGATCCGGGGGCTGGCGCTCTACCTGGCTGCGCCGGCGTGCAGCTTCACCACCGGTTCGGGGATGGTTATTGACGGGGGCTGGACTGCGAAGTAAGTAGCATTATTCTAACGAGAAGGTTTAAGAGTTTTTTAAATTTCTCCATGCCGGTAGATTTTAGCCTGGCTGCGGAGATCCTCAAAAACATCCTTCGGAACCATCCCCTCCGGATTGAAATATTTCTTTACCTCTTCGATAAATTGCCGCAATTCCTCATCGATTTCCTGGATATCTTCTTCTGGAATATTGGGGGCTATCGCCGTCTTGACGAAATCAATATTCTTGGCGGCGACAATATATTTTTTTTCCTGCTTTTGATTGCTTTCGATCGCAAGCCTTGCCTTACTTAGGATTCCCCGCAGGGTAGTCCGGATTTGTGTCTCCAGGCTGCCGATATCCGCGGCTATCTTGACCCCCAGTTTCGTCGCCCGCATTTCCTCGCGGATATTAGCCTTGAGCTTGACTTTGAAGAGGACCTCATCGGAAACTGATCGCAGGCGTTCGCTGGGAAAATCCGTGTAGATAGAACTTCTTTTGCGCGCCAACTCGTCCGCGCTTTTCTTTGCGCTTTCCAGGTTGCGATTATAATATCCCAGGTAATCCATGCGCTCTTCATCTTCCATCGCTTCCAACAGGGCTTCGAGCCCGATCTGGATATAGAGCTTGAGCGCCCGCTTGAGCAGTTCGTAGCGCTTTTCAACCAAGTCCTTGTTCTTGACGGGCTCGTCATTCAGGGGGGTTAAATTACTCTGCAATGCCGATGCTTCAGAAGAACCCGCGTTGAGGCCGAGGGTGGTGGCATGTACTGTGTCCGGCTTAGGGGTGAGGTTGACAAGGATTTCTTCGAGGGCCAGCTTACTCGCGGTTTTATAAAACGGATTAACCCGGTTCAGTTTTTCTTCAGCGATTGCAATCCGCGTGGCGTAATCATAAACGCTGGGCAGACCCATAATATGACAGGTTACATGGACCAGCCAGCACAAAAAACCACGCCGTTGGGGCAAATATTTGTCTGAATATTGCCGGATTTCACTATAAGTCAAATTTTCTTCAAGTGCAGTTATAGCCATGGGATAACTTAACCCTCCCCTTGATAAACCATACCCCACATCCTCAGCCAGGATTACCGGCGCAGTAATATGATTATCAAAGTTACCCCAAGAGATTCAACCCTGAGACTGCGTCCCGGGAAAAATTATGCCTTGATTTTCAAAGCCGCGATCAGCTTGGAAAGCAGTTCCGGCTTCTCCTGGAGATCGGAATTCTGCAAAAAGTCCCGGCGCTGCTCGAACCGGTCTTTGAAGAGCTCAAGATAAGCGTCGAGGTTCTCAACCTTCGCGGGATTATAAGTGTCGTAGAATCCCGGTAAATGCGCCTCGATGCTTGCCTTGGTCGGAATCTCCGAACCGGGCAGAAGATCCCATGCTTCCCATTGGAGCTGATCGGTCAGGATGCAGGTCTGGAGGGTCAGGGAAGTCTGCAGGGGGATTTTGTTAAGCTCCTCATCCGAACTCTTCCACAGGCCGACTGAATTGAAACAGTAGCAGACCGCACCGTTCTCGAAAACCTTGGCGAACGACTCCACATCCTTCCAAAGTTCATACACGCGGAAGGGGTTGGCAAAG
>JAFGNG010000102.1 GCA_016927125.1 Planctomycetota bacterium
GACCACCGCGCGCACGGTCCCTTCCAAGTCTTCCAGCACAATCCGGGCATAGCGGTCGCCCTTCTTGGTGTTCCCCAGCTTGCGGGAGCTGATTTCCCCACCAATAATAATCCGCGCGCTGTCCGGGCAATCCTTGAGTTTGCCGGTCGAGGCATTGGCAAAGGTATGGATAAACTTAGCGTACTTCGCCAACGGATGGCCGGAGAGATAAAAACCTAGGGATTCCTTCTCCTTGGTGTGGATCTCTTTTTCCGGCCAGGGGGGGATGTCCGGCAGTTCCGGGTGAGGGACAATGTCCTCCACCCCGTTAGCGGCCCCGAAGAGGCTGGTCTGGTTTCTCGCCCGCGCCTTGGCCGCGGTGTTGCCAAAGGAAATCGCTCCCTCCAATCCCGCAGTCAGTTGTGCCCTGCTCCCGCCCAGGTTGTCTAACGCCCCGGCTTTGATTAAGCTTTCGATCTGGCCCTTGTTGAGCGTCCGGAGGTCCGCGCGTTTGCAGAAATCATAAAGGTTTTTATAATCGCCGTTGGTTTCGCGATCTGCCACCATGGATTCGATCCCTTTGATCCCTACGCCCTTGATTGCGCCGAGGCCAAAGCTTAGGGAGTCATGTTCGATCGCGAATTCCGCGCGGCTTTCATTCACATGCGGCGGCCGGACTTCGATTCCCATTCGGCGGCATTCTTCCATGCAGGAAACGATTTCATCAATATCCCCCATCTTGCAAGTCATGTGCGCGGCCATGAATTCCTTGGGATAGTGCGCCTTGAGCCAGGCGGTCTGGTAGGCAATCAAGGCATAGCAGGCGGAGTGGGACTTGTTGAAGCCGTACTCGGCAAAGTGGGAGATCTGGTCGAAGATATTTTCCGCAATTTCACAACCGGTGGTGTCAACTGACTGCTGGATGAATTGCTCCCGCATCTTATCCATGATGGCCTTGTCCTTTTTGCCCATGGCGCGGCGCATCAGGTCGCCCTCGGAGAGGGTGAAGTGGGCAAGATCCAGGGCCAGTGCCTGCACCTGCTCCTGATAAATGATCAAGCCATAGGTGTCCTCCAACAGGGTGCGCATCCGCTCATGGAGGTAGCTGGGTTGTTCCCGGCCGTGCTTGCGGTTGATCAAGGTATCGATAAACTGCATCGGCCCCGGACGATACATCGCGACCGCCGCGATTAAATCCTCGAAGCGATCGGGTTGGAGCTTGACCAACATGTCCGTCATGCCGGGGCTTTCAAACTGGAAGATGCACTGGGTTTCCCCGCGCCAGAGGAGCTGGAAGGTGTCCTCGTCGGCCAGGTTGATCTCAGAAATATCGATCTCTTCGTCCCGGATTGCGCGGATGTTATCGATAGTCTTCTTAATGATGGTCAGGGTTTCAAGGCCCAGGACATCAACCTTGCAGAGGCCGAGTTTTTCCAAAATCTTCATCGGGTACTGACTGAAGATATCCTCGCCCCGGCGCGCCAGGGGACAGTACTCGGTAATCGGCTGATCTGCCACCAGCACCCCGGCGGCATGTTTGCCAGTTTGGCGGACAACCTGGTCGAGGGTCTTGGCAATATCCAGCATCTCCTGGATATGAGGCTGTTCTCTATAGAGCGCGGCGAGCTCCGGTTCCTTGTCCATGGCAATATCAATGGTGGTCTTGTCGCCCTTGGGTTTCAACATGTTGGGTACCAGCTTCGCCACCTTATCAACCTCGCCAAGCGGGATATCCAGCACCCGGCCAACATCGCGGATCGCGCTCTTGGCCGAGAGCCTGCCGAAGGTTACGATCTGCGCGCAATTCTCCCGGCCGAAGCGCTGGATAATAAAATCCACCACCTCGCCGCGGCGCTCTTTGCAGAAGTCGAGATCGATATCCGGCATTTCATTGCGGCCTTCGTTCAAGAAACGCTCGAATAAGAGCCCGTACTTGAGCGGATCGATATCGGTAATTTTCAGCGCGTAGGAAACGATGGAACCAGCGGCGGAACCGCGCCCCGGGCCGACCGGGATACTATTTTCCTTTGCAAAAGCGACAATTTCCCGAACCATGAGGAAGTAGGAAATGAATCCCATCTTGGTAATCACTTCCAGTTCATGGCGATAACGTTCTGCAATCTCCGGGGTGAGCTTGCCGTAGCGCTCCCGCAGGCCCTCCTCAACCAGTTCCAGGATATATTCTTCCGGTTGCATTCCCCGGGGAGGCTCAATAATCGGAAGATGGAACTGTTCAAAATCAAACTCCAGGTTGCAACGCGCCGCGATTTCCACGGTCTGGTCACAGGCTTCGGGATAATCCTGGAAAAGCTGTCGCATCTGTTCCGCACCCTTGAGATAAAACTCGTTGGTGCTCATTCGCATCCGGTTGGTGTCGGAGAGCAGCTTCCCCGTATTAATGCAAAGCATAACGTCCTGTGCCTTGGCGTCCTCGGGATGGATATAATGGACATCGCTGGAAGCCACGAGCGGGATGCCGGTCTTTTCCGACAGTTCTGCGAAGAACGGCAACAGGCGCTGTTGCTCCTCCATACCGTTATCCTGGATCTCCAGGAAGAAATTATCCGGGCCGAAGATTTCGCAATATTCCCGCGCGGTCGCCTCGGCTTCGTCCAGCTTGCCGGACTGGAGCTTGCGCGAGACCTCCCCCGACATGCAGCCGGAGAGGGCGATAATATCCTCGTGGTATGCTTTCAGAATTTCCTTGTCCACCCGCGGGCGGTAATAGAATCCTTCGGTGTACGCGAGAGTGCTCAACTTGACCAGGTTTTTGTAACCCTGCGAGCTGGTTGCCAAGAGAGTAAGATGGTAAGAGGCGTCCTTCATGCCATTGGCCTGCCGTTCCAGCCTGGACTTCGGCGCGACGTAGGCCTCCATCCCAATGATCGGTTTGATCCCCGCCTTGCGCGCGGCAATGTAGAATTCGATCGCCCCGTACATGGCCCCGTGATCCGTCAACGCCAGGCTGCGGAAGCCCAACTCTTTCGCGCGCGCCACCAGCGGCCCGATCTGGCAGACCCCATCCAGAATGGAATAATGCGAATGCAGGTGCAGATGTACAAAGTCGGTTGCTGGCATGGATAATTCCCCGGTTTACGCTAATTAGTTTCCGTCTTGAATTTCTCCAGCCCGATACGCCGGATCTCTTCCAGGTTGGCAATCCGGTTGGAACGGAAGATAAAGCCAAAGATTTTGGAGATAATATTATTCAGCTTTTTACAGTGCCTGAAATCTTCGAAGCTGGTGCAGTCCGCGCAGGACTCGTAATTGTTTTCGAGGTTGCATTTCTTTATCGGGCAGCGCCGGTACATCGGTTTTTCACTGAAGCAGCCCTCGCACTTTCCCTTGCGGTAAGCGCCGCACTGGGAGCAGGCCAGTCCACAAAAAGCAACTATCACTTCCTTCTCTTCGGTTGACATGGCAATGCCTTTCCCGAAAAAATCTCTACCACCGGGTTCTCATTTTCACTCCCTGCGCCGCGACTTCCGTTTTAATCCCGGAGCAGGTATAGCCCATGAAGTGCACCATACTGGCGATGAGCGCTGCGTCGGCATGGCCTTCGGTCAGCACTTCCACAATATGCGCCGGGGTGCCGGCGCCGCCGGAAGCAATTACCGGGATCTTTACTGCGTCAGAAACCATCCGGGTCGCGCGGATTTCATAACCCTCCTTGGTGCCGTCGGCATCAATGGAATTCAGGCAGATTTCACCCGCCCCGAGCGCCTCGCCTTGTTTCGCCCACTCCAGCATGTCCAACCCCATGGCGGTGCGACCGCCCTGGATCACCACTTCGTAACCGCTGGGGAGATGTTCTGTAACCCCGCGCCAGATCGCATCCATTCCAAGAACAATGCACTGGCTGCCGAAGGCCTTGGCGCCCTCGGCAATAATCTCCGGGTTATGGACTGCCAGGGAATTGACCGAAACCTTCTCCGCGCCGGCGAGGAGGGCCCGGCGCATATCTTCAAGGTTGCGGAGCCCGCCGCCCACGCTGAAAGGGATAAAGATGGTTCTGGCTACCTCCTCCACCATGCCGATATCAATCGGCCGTTCTTCCGTGGAGGCGGTGATATCATAAAATACCAGTTCATCCACCCCGTCCCGGTAATACTGCGCCGCCATCTCCACGGGGTCGCCGATATCTATATTACCCTTGAATTTGACGCCCTTGGTGACCTTACGGTTACGCACATCCAGGCAGACAATCAGGCGTTTTGACAGCATTTTTAACTCTTCTTTTAAGAACCGTAGCTTGGTTTAAATTACCTTTGGTAGCGTTACCTGGGATAAATTCAACCTCCCGGGATAAGTTTATAATTGCTATCCTACCCGCAATTGCGGTGGTGTCAACTTTATTCGTGCTTGACCGGAGAAAAGCCGGTGCGTAGACTTAAAGCGCGGCCCGGCGGGGCATAACCCGCCCAAGCGGCAATGGTTTTACTGGCATTTTACCCCTGATTTTTGCAGAATGCGCGGCCCGGCCGGGCAGGAGAATTTTATGAGCAAGAAGTTATTGCGGGCGATTGAGGGAACCAAGGACCTCTTCGCTATTGATATGACTCGCTTCGCCAAAGCCATGGCGGTGGCGGAAGAGGTTTTCGGACGTTATAATTATACGCGGATTATCACTCCCATCTTCGAGCACACCGCGCTCTTTTCGCGCTCCATCGGCGAGGCGACTGATATTGTTGAAAAAGAGATGTATACCTTCGGTGCGTCGGACGATTCGGTTTCCCTGCGTCCTGAGGGAACGGCGCCTGTGATCCGGTCATACATCCAGAACGGCCAGGATAAATTCAGTTCGTTCC
>JAFGNG010000103.1 GCA_016927125.1 Planctomycetota bacterium
AATCCCGGTTACCAGGCCCCCCAGGGCCAACAATGAAATGGTCGCGGGCTCCGGCACCACTAGGATTGCTCCCCAGTAATTCCACGGCTGGAAGATCGGCGGGCTTGACCCCGGAACCGCTTGCGCCATGCCAGCACCATTGCCATTCTCATCAAAACCCAGGGAAAGGATATTCGTGGGATCCACGCCGTTATCAAAGAAGCTTGACGCCCCCGGTGCATCCGCCACGGTGCCCAATCCCGCCGGGGCGATATACGCGGTTACCCAGGTAATAACCCCATGGGGAATTACCCCGGCCGGACCGACCGTCCAGGTCCAGGAACGCGCCATTCCGCCGGGTACCGGCGTGGGAAGGTCATAGATCCCCAGGCTGATGCTGTTGATCCCTACCGGCGCCAATACCTGCGCCTTGATGGTCCAACCCACCAGGTTGGGATCTTCCTCATAGACATACCGCCATTGTGCGGCAAATTCTTCATCTGAATTATCACCCCACGACATAACCAAACCGCCATCGTTGTCTTCCGGCACGGTATCCATGACATATAGATCCGGCGGCGAAAATACACTATCGGGATAATGAAAGGTGACGTCATCTGACGCTTCCGGCGCCGGTTGAATATTGCCGGAATCAAGCGAACTCTGGAAGTCCTGGATATCTAACAAGGAGACATACGGCGATGCCGCAGCTCCTGGTGTAACCAGCATTACTACTGCCAATAATCCTATCCCCAGAACCAATAATTTTTTCATAACTCTCCTCCTTGCCAAAGAAAGCCAAAACAACCCCAAATAACCCCAAACAGACATCCTGATTGCAGATCTAATCTCTGACGAAACTGGCAATCCCCAATCTCATCACTTGAGATCCAACCAATTTGGCTAATTCAATTTCAGAGAATCGTCGATGTTTTCAGCTGCAACTTAATTTTATTCCCCATTAAGTTACATGTCCTATAACTCCTTGCTTGTCAATGGGTTTCTGATTTTTAGATGGCATAGTGGCAGGTTGAAATCGAGGATGGATAATGGCGATGGCGAATCAAATTTTAATGATACTACATAAGGCTTTTGGTTTTAATTAGTAACAACATTTCAGACCGGCATGGGTTGGCGGTTTTTTGCGAACTGAGAAGAACAACTTATACTGGAAATGTAAAAATTCTGATGATTGGCAGGAGCCAGAAGCCAGGGTCAGCAGGTCAGATGCAGGCCGGCCACTACCCGGTGGTTTGCAGAGATGCGGTTAAACTCCTCCACCGCCCACGGGGTTTTATAACAGAGCAGGGTGAGTCCCCTGGAGAGAAGCTCTTCCTTGAGCTCATCCGGGACCTGCATGAGCTCGCTAGCGCCGGTTCCGAGGATTATAATTTCCGGTTGGGCGCCGAGGATCTCACGGAGATCATCCAGACAGACACTATGGCCGGTTTTTCTCCACCAGGAGGCATCCACCCGGTCGGGGTAGATAATCACATCCGAGGTGTATTCCTTACCATCAATAACAATGGCGCCGAAGGAGTAGGAATTAATTCGGGTCATCTCTCATCATCCAGGCGAAGACCTTTAGACTGCGCGTACTCCCTGGCTTCAGCAATCTCGGAGGGTAGCGGGAGCCGGTTGAGTTCAGGATAATCCGAAGCGCAGAAACTGGGATGGTATTGCCCCATCACGTTGATATAAGTGCGGGGTGAAATTTCATCGGCCAGGAAATCAATTATCTCCTTGGCGGAATCCCCCCCGCCTGGCATTACCAAATGCCTGACCAGTAGGCCGCGGACCGCGAGCCCGTCCCGGATTTCAAGATCACCTACCTGCCGGTGCATCTCTTTAAGCGCCGCGCGGGCGGTCTCGGGATAGTTCTGGGCGTTGGCATAGGTCTGGGCGTCTCTATCCTTGGCAAATTTAAAGTCAGGCATATAAATCTCAATCAACCCATCAAGATAAGCGAGGGTTCCAACTTTATCATAGCCGCTACTGTTATAAATGGCTGGGATTTTCAGCCCTTTATCCTTGGCGATCACAATCGCCTCGGCGATCTGCTGGGTATAATGCGTGGGGGTTACCAGATTAATATTATGGCAGTCGATATTCTGCAGCCCGAGCATGATTCCGGCCAATTCAACCGGGGTAACACTGCGCCCGCAGATTTTATGGCTGATATCAAAGTTCTGGCAGAAGACACAGTGCAGGTTACAGCCCGAGAAAAAGATTGTTCCGGAACCTTGCTCTCCGACCAGGGGAGATTCTTCGCCAAAATGCGGCCCAATAGAGGCAACCGTGACCTTTTCCGTACCCTTGCAGAACCCCTGCTCGCCTTCGGTGCGCAGCGCTTTGCATTCACGCGGGCAGAGTTTGCAAGGGCTCAGCATTTCATAGAGGTCATTTATCGCTATGCTCATCGGTTGCCTGTTAAGAATAGAATGCGACCATTACAGCTCCGAGATGATTTTGTCAAACTCATCCACCGGCAAGGCAGCGCAGGTTGTGAAGGATATCCCGGTCATCCTGCCAAGGGCGACCGAGGCCTTGACCGCGGCAGTTTCTCCAGGCAAGTCCACGATCAAAACCAGATCGTGGTCACCCAGGAGGGCATGGATGGATTTAACCTTCCCACCCAAGTCCTTGATCAATTTGGACACCTCGGCGGTCCGAGCCGGGCTGGCTTTTGCCATCGCTGCCGCAGAGTAGTTCCCAAACATAAAATAAGTTGCCATAGCTTTCTCCTTTCAGAAAAGAAGACGCCTGTTAAGATATGATTTTTGCAGAAAATATTTGCCGACCGAATTTTATATCCGTTACTTCTCGCATGCAAGGATTTATAGTCTTTTATCTCTACTTTTAATTAGTCATGCGAAAAAAAACTATATACTTTGCAAATAATGAAAACCAATGACACTACTTCTGAACAGACTGCAAGTTAGGGCTGGTTAAAGAATGGGGGTACCTGGGAGGCTAAGCTGTTACTCGCCAAACTCCATAAGAAAACCCCATTGGTAAGGGGAGAGCGGGCAGTGGTCGGCCCTGGTGGCAAACTCCAGGGCATTGCTGCCCACAGTCTTGATGCAGATAAGATTCTCTCCCTTCCCGAGTTTCAGGTTTATAACCTGGTCGCAACCTCCTGGAAATGAAAGTTGCAGCTCTCCATTGACATAGATCCTGGCCGGGTGGCGGGTAGTAAGCCGTGCCGGGATCATATTCTTATTCTTAGAGGTGAGCCTGGTAACTGCGTAAGCTGCTGCATCCGGCATGGGCATGAAGAGCGGGGCGATGATAACCGGTTCTACGGCAAGTTCATTAAACATAGCGGCTATCTTCATTGCTCCCAGGGGGGGCGCACTCTTGCCGGGGGAGGTGTTTTTGGAAACAGCGGTATAATATTTCCGCCACCGCAGGATCCTGCCTTCGCTTCCGGTTACGGGTGAGTTGAAATCAATGCTTTCTTCAGGCGGGAAGGATTTGGCAAGCACGTTGCCCTGGTCTTCCTCCCACTGGGTCTGTTTCTGCGGCGAGGGATTTGCTGCCAGACTGAAGGGGCCAATGATATGCCAGAGGCGGGAACTTTTTCGAAGTTCTTCCAGCTTCGCAGCTAACTCGATAATTCTGGCGTCAGCAACCTTTGCCAGGCGTTTCTTCGGCGGAAAGCTTTCCAGGAGTTGGGCCAGGAGAGTTTCCGTCAGGGCGTCACGGCCAAGCGCCCCCAGCCACCGGAAGGTAGTAAGCAGTAACCTTCCCTTGCCCAGGGGGATCTCGAGGATAGTTGCCCCCCACGGGGGGGCGCAATCCTGGCAAAAGATTCCCGTGTGCAAGCGCCCGATAGAGGCTTCAAGATAATGCTCCGGGAGTGACTCCGCCCATTGTGAACCCATCAGCCCGATTGCGGGGAGCTCTTCAAAGAGAGAAGTGGTGCGGCCAAAGTAGAGGGGGGCCGACACTTGGCTCTCTGGGATTTTATCCCGCAGGTTTTTGCCCAGGGAATGAACCTGGAAGGCCCGGCTTAAAATCCCGGTTGCCTGCAAAACCTTGCCGGTATCCTGGGGAGTGCCGAGAAGAAACAAGGTGCCGCCGGCTTCGGTACGCGCCAGGGTTTCGGCAAGCTCCACAGGTTCATGCGCGAGGAGGGAATCACCCAGGCTCAGTAGGGCGGTCTGCGCCCAGGAGATCTTGCCATCACTAAATCCTAATCCCAGGGCGACGGCAGGATCCGTGGCAATCAGCTTCAGGTTCGGATTATTCCACCTGCTGCCAGGCAGCACTTCCACCGAGAGCTCCGAGATGCCGCCCTCTTCCCAATCCGCCTCCAGTACCAGTTGATAGCGGCCAGGCAGGAGGAATTTCCCGGGAATGGTAATGATAGCAAAAGTATCTCCCCCGACATCCGCCTTGATTTCATCGCGCCAGACTGAAACGGTATGTTTCTCAGGGGTCAAGGACACGTTGAACCGGGCGTTTTTCCGCAGTTGCTGCCGGGGAAGCGCAATCTGGAAATCCTCGTCCTCGCCTTCATGCAAGGTAAGTGAGGGGGCGAAAAAGATTGGCAGGGAGTCGGAATTCGCAAACCTTAATTTCTCCAGGTATTCAACCTCTTCTTCCGGATTCCACTTGCGGCCGTCAATCACTATGCCGGAAAGGTGTGGATTGCAATGCAGTACCGGAAGGATCTCAGCAAGGCTTTGCTGGTGCAAGTCTTCGCCTTCCTTCAGGAACTGCTCAAAATCACCGGCTTCCGGCGGCATCTCCAGGGCGTCAAACCCCGCCCGGCAGCGTTCTTTCCACTCCGGGGGGAGCTTGTCATCAAAGCCCGGTCTGACCGGCGTTAAAACCACCCAGGCCGGAGAGAAGCGCGGGTGTAAGCGCGCATATTTACGGAAGCGGGCCTGGTCGCATGGCCGGGGAGTAAAAAGCGCAACCCCCCCCCCTTTAACCAGGGTTTCACTCTGGGCGGGTAGAATCCACCCTTCGGGGCAATCGCTGCCGGGCGCCAGTCCCGAGACTACTGCCCGAGAGGGGTCCAACCGGCGGCTCTCCCGCATCAACCCTTGAAGCGGGCTGCAAGGGGATTCCTGGCAATCCAGGTTTGCCGACCAGAAGATAGTTGCGGGTGAATTGCCGCAGGTCTCTATCATTTCACGCGCACTTGCGAGCAGGTTGTCCTGGCGGAGGCTGCCAGCCTCAAATGGAAAACGCAGCGCCGGGGGTGGTTCAACCACCAGCAGGATCCCGAGTTCATCAGCGGCCTCAGTCCAGGCCGCATGGTTAAGCCCGGTACCCAGCCAGACCATGTTAAAACCGGAGTCCTTGACCGCTTCCAGCCGGCTGCGGATCTCCTTGCGGTTCCCCGGTTGGGAGAGGGCAACCGCGCATAAACGCAAAGGCTTTTGGTTGAAGTAAAAGCCGTCGACGGTCAAGGAAACGCTCCGCATCCCAAAGCGTACACTGGCCTGTTCACGCTTGCCAATAGCATTCTCGATTGTAACCTCAAGAAAATACAATTGCGGGTCCTCCAGCGACCAGGGCTTGAACTTGGCAAAGGGGATGGTCGCCCAGCCGGTAGTCGGTAGGGTTCCGGAGATTATCGCCTTGCGTTTGTCGGAGGAGATAGCATTAAAGATCTTATAGCCAAGTTGGTGAGGGCCGGGACCGAACTTCCGGCTGAGCTTCAGGGTTAATCGCAGGCAGGAGTTATCCGGGTCCGGCTCGACTTGCAAGTCATGGATAATCTGGTGGTTACAGCCCTCGATCCAGGCCTTAAAAGTAACCGGTGCAGGCTCGCCCGCGAACAGTAAGACAAAGCGGTGCGAAATATCCACCGAAGGGTCGAGGACGGAGGTTCCCTCCAGGGAGAATGCCAACGGCTCCAGGCGGATCGCCTGCTTTGCCAACCGGTTGCCATCAATCCAGACCGTGCATTCCATGCCGGGAGAGGGGTTTTCAACCTCGATCCGGAGCCAGAGATGCCTGCACCCGAGGAGGGCACCGTTGATGGAAGCGCTGGCTTCATACCAGCACCTGCCGGTTGCGACAAGCTCGTCAGCCTTGACTACCGCATCTGCGGGCAAACCGTTGGGCCAACCCTCCGCTTCGCCACGCC
>JAFGNG010000104.1 GCA_016927125.1 Planctomycetota bacterium
CCGCCCATACTTGGAAAGGTATTGCGCGGCGATGGCAACATTATTGAGATAGCAAAAACCTCCGAAAGCACGGCGCTCGGCATGGTGCCCTGGAGGCCGGGTCAAGGCATATGCCAGGCGTTGCCCGCCAAGAATTTCGTAGGCGGCAGTCAGTGCACAGTCCGCGCCCTCCCGGGCGGCAGGGAAAGCCTGCTTATCGATGGGGGTGAAGGTATCTATGCAATAGTAACCTGGTAAAACTGATTCTTCCTTCGGTGGTCGGGCTTGGTTACGAATCGGAAAGACATAAGGATAGAGCGGTCTCTTGCCTGAGTTATGGGCACAGGCACGGCGCAGGTATTCAAAGAAATCCTTGTCATGCACTTCGAGTATATGTCGGTCAGGGAACTTGCGAACTGCAACCCGGCGGCAAAATCCGCTCTCATCCATCGCCGCAAGAATCACCTCCATGCGCACAGGCGACTCCACATAGCCGCGTTCCTTGATATGATGGACGGCGTGTTGTGTATTTACAACCACTGCAATTTCCTGATGCCTGTGGATTGGCACACCTGGTTGGGTTTGAACCACCGGTGCTTTCAAATAACGCGACTCGCGCAAGTGCACCGGATCGTCAGTTACCGATGCCACGACCTTCTCGACATACTCCGCCGGACAGACATTGCCGTATTTCCTCTCCAGGATGGCCCGGATAACTTTACGCGCAAACTGTTTTGAAGGAGCCTGGTGCAGCCCCATTCCATCGAAGACCAGGTGTGGCATGCAGGTGTCGCCCTCTTTGACCGGATACTCATAGCCAGTTCCAATAATGGGTCGCGCGTCGTAGCGTTCATAGAATTTAAGCCTGGCACGGTTCTGCTTAAGCAATTCAGGATCGGGGCATTCCTTTTCATCATCAGGTAAGCACTCGAAGAACAATCCATTTGCCTTCAGGGCCGCCGTTTCCTCTCGTACACATTCGTAAAGCGCTCCTCCGAGGCCGCCGCCGCTCTTCTCAGAGGAAGTTGCAATCCAGTCGAGATAACAGAAGTTTATCTCGGGTTCATGCAGAAGAACAGCAAACCCCAGCACCTGGTGGCGCCGCATACTCTCGGCGACGTAGAGAATCGGCCGGAAACGTTCTTTGAAGGGATTACGCATCTTGTGGCCAAGAGACTCTATCTCTCCCGGATCGGCGGCAGAGAATTGCGCCAGGAAGATCGCCTTGACTTGTCGCAACGCCTCTCGGTTTACCGGGAGGATGTCATCGTAAATGCGGCGGATACTAAAGGAATAGGACATTTGCGGTTAACTCCCCTATGTGTTTTGTAATATTCCGTGGCAGCTTGGCGGTCGGTTAAAAAAAGGTTCATGACAACTCCCAAGGATTCTTCCTACAACCTCGTTGCAATCCAACCCCGAGCGCTCCGCAGCAGCCATGAAACCGGCATCTGGTGAGAGGCAAGGATTGGCGTTGACCTCCAGAATCCATGGCTTTCCCACACTATCAACCCGGAAATCGACCCTCGCATAGCCCCCTAGCCCGAACGCGTGCCAAGCTGCCAACGCCAGATTGTTTAATTTATCCAGGAGGGGCTGGTCTTTTGCAATAAAGTCAAAGCGCCTGGGGGTATGGTGGTATTCATAGCTCCCTTCATCCCATTTGGCACGATAGTCCACGATCTTTGGCATCTCCGGGTGATAACCAATGAATTCAATCTCAGCTGCCGGCAAGACCTCCGGTCCGGACGGTGAGTCCAGCAAGGAGAGATTGAATTCCCGCCCCGCAATGAATTGTTCGGCAAAACAATCCCCGATCTCTGTGGCTCTGGCCTGCCGCACTGCAGACAAGAGTTCTGCCTGAGAGTCTGCTGTCCGGATAGATTCTGCTGACAGGCCCAGTGACGCATGCTCCCAGATGGATTTGATAATATAACTTCCTGGAGAAAAACTTTGGCCAGAATTTTCTCCACAGGCAAACCAAGCTGGAGTGGGAAGACCGGCAGAACGCAGCCATCTTTTCGCCATGGTCTTGTGAGAGGTCAGGAAGAGCGCAGCCGAAGATGAGCCCGTGAAGGGGATGCGCAGGGCTTCAAGCAACCCTGGCACTACCGCAAGCAACCGTCCGTAACCATCCAGGGATTCCACCAGATTAAAGGCGAAGTCCGGATGGAAGTCTGCGATAGCTGTCTTCAAGGCGGACAACTCAGAGGTGCAAGGAAATGTTAATACCTCATGACCTAATTGCGATAACGCTTTACTTACTGTATCGCGTTGGGTAAGGACGTCGGCATCATCATTACGCGCGCATTCTTCAACCGCATTATGCAAAACCATAGTGCGCATTTTTACACCATCCCGCAGGGATATTTAATCCGCTCGGTGGCGGAGGCAACTATCCGGTGAATCAGTTCAGGGTATGGGAGCCCTGCTTTACTGCTCATGATTGGCAGATCCGAATGTTCCGGGTGCAGGCCTGCCAGCGGGTTTACTTCGATGAATTGCACAGAGCCGTCAGTAGCACAGCGTAAATCCACCCGTCCGCCGTCACGGCAGCCCAGGGCCAGCCAAGCACGCAGGGCTAAGTCCTCTGCCTCTTTTACCACTGGGTCGGAAGTCGCGCTCACCAGGCGGTAGTCGACCAACTCCTCGCAGCGCTCCTTGTTGATATAGGAATAAACCTCGGCCTCAGCCTTATCCAACAGGACTATCTCCAGGCTGCCAACCACTTGCGCAGCCTCGCCGGTGCCGGTGATTCCTACGGTGAATTCCCGGCCAGGCAGAAAACTCTCGACCAATACAGGCTGACTGTAGCTGGCCAGTAAGGTCGTGCACAACAGGGCAAGGTCTTTTCTCTGCCGCACCACCGATTTGGGAGTAACCCCCTTCCCGGTGCCTTCCCCCACCGGTTTGACAAAATATGGCGGGTCGAAATCCACCAAGGCAAGATCCCGCTCATGCTCAATAACTGCGAAGTCCGGGGTAGGTATTCCTACATCGCGGATTATCCGCTTGGTATAACCCTTATGCAGGGTCATGCCCATGACTACGGGATCGGAAAAGGTATACGGGATATTATAGATATCAAGAAGGGCAGGCACCTGTGCCTCGCGACCAAACCCATACATCCCTTCGGCAATATTAAATACCAAATCCCAGCGCGCCCCGGCTGCCAGCCGCCCGACCAGATCCCGGGCGTGGCCAATGCGCTCGGTACGGTGCCCCAAGACCTGCAGCGCAGTTTCAATAGCCACGACCGTATCTTCCCGGTCAAACTCGGCGGTTTCCTCCTCGCTGAATCCCTCGCTCAGATATTGGGATCTCAGGTCGTAGGTCAATCCGATCAGCATGGGGTTTTCTTCTTACCCGCAGGATCGGGATAACGAAATAGCTCGCCCTGGTAGTTGCGCAGAATCAAGTCGTCACCCTCGCGCCCAGCCACATATTCCGGCATCAAGGGGATCTTACCACCACCGCCCGGTGCGTCAATCACATAGGTCGGCACACCGTAGCCGCTGGTGTGCCCTCGCAGACCTTGGATTATCTCCAGGCCTTTCTCGACACTGGTACGGAAATGCGCAGAGCCGGTAATGGGATCACACTGGTAAAGGTAATAGGGACGAACCCGCATTTTGAGCAGATGGTGCATTAGTTCCTTCATAGTTTCAACATTGTCGTTTATACCCTTGAGCAATACTGTCTGTGAGCCCAGGGGAATACCGGCATTAGCCAAAAGAGCGCAGGCGCGGTAAGCTTCAGGAGTACATTCCTCCGGATGGATAAAGTGCAGGCTCATCCACAACGGGTGGTAGCGGCGCAGGACGCGTACCAAAGCGGGATTAATGCGCTGGGGTAATACCGTAGTCACCTTGGTGCCAATCCGGATAATCTCGACATGCGGAATAGCACGTAGGCGTGAAAGCAGCCAATCAAGCTTGGAATTAGCAAGCATAAGCGGATCCCCGCCTGAGACCACAACATCGCGGATTTGGGGAGTCGCGCGGATATAGTCGATAGCGCGTTCCAGGCGTTCCGTGGTGGGTTTAATGTCGCCATGGCCAACCACGCGCGAGCGGGTGCAATAACGGCAATAGGTGGAACAAAAATCAAGTACCAGCAGCAGGGCGCGATCAGGATAACGGTGCACAATGCCAGGCACTGGGCTGTCCCCCTCTTCGCCCAGGGGGTCATCAGCCTCGCCAGGGCCGCATTGCAGTTCATGGACTGTGGGGATTACACAACGGCGCAAGGGATGGTTTGCATCATCCGCTTGTAACAGGCTCATATAGTATGGGGTAATTCCGGCGGGAAGCTTTGCCCTTTCGCTATTTAAAAGAATCATCTCTTCCGGCGCTAGCTTGAGGATCTCCCGGATACGCATATGCGTACGAATACGGTTCTTAATCTGCCAATGCCAATCATCCCAGTCCTGATCGGTCACTTCGGGAAAATATTTGCTCCGGAAAGCCTTGGTCTTATCGTTGTTGACGGTAGTGACATCCACATTTCTGCATTTTCGCTCCCGCGCCATCCCTGGCACTGAGAGCTTAGTACTGGGAGGTTCTTCATCTAAAACGCTTAATAGTCCCAAAGATTTAATTTCTCTCCTCGTATTCATGTACCTTCCCTTTAGTTAAAATTTTATTTTGCCCACACAAAAATAGAGCCTGCTCCCCCGGAATAACATGGAGGACACCTTACATTTACTTTTCTTTTAAGCAATTCCCGTTCCAGATATTAATAGCATTTAAGTCGGTTATTTACCAGTTAATAGCACTTTTATCAAAAATACAGGAAACGTTTCTTCCGAAAATCTCCATGTCTGTTGACTTTTGGTTCCGATTGGTTAAAATTCCGCCAAGTTCAAGGGGATACTAAATCAAGGGCATACTGTGCTTATCAGAATTCTGATTTCAATTTCAGATGCGCAGCTCCATCGCCAGATCCGCCGACTATTGCAGCAGAGTGATGCTGTGTTAGTTGATATTCCGCTAGCTTCTGACCCGCTTACCCAGGCTACCGCAAACACCTGCGATCTCATGGTGATGCAAATTGATACCCTTGACGAAAAGATGCATCAGCTTGCCTTGGAGATGGCGGAGTTGCCGGACAATCCCTGGCTCATTCTTATTACCGATTCTGAAGATCCCTTCGAGCGCACGGAATTCCTTGCTTCGGGTGGCCTTGCAGTCCTGCCAATGGCGGTCGGCGCTGAACAGATCGTCGCTGTCCTTGAGGAAATGATCGACAAGCGCAAAACCTTCATCAGTTCCACTATCAATCATCGCAATTTGCTCAATGAACCGCGGCTGAATGACTTTTATTTTGCCAGTCCCTCCATGCGCGAGTTCCTGCGTTTCGCTTTCAAAATCGCTGCCAGCGAGGCCAACCTGCTCCTGCTGGGGGAGACCGGGGTTGGTAAAGAACACCTTGCGCGTGCTATCCACCGGTCTGGTTCGCGCGCTACCGCTCCCTTTGTTCCTGTAAACTGCGGTTCGCTTTCGGAAAACCTCTTGGAAAGCGACTTATTTGGTCATGAAAAAGGTTCCTTCACCGGCGCCAACCATGCCCGGCGCGGAGCATTTGAATTAGCTCATAAAGGCACGATCTTTCTCGACGAAATCGCTGATCTCCCTTATCAATTACAGGTCCGCCTGCTGCGCGCCATTCAAGACAAGGAGATCCAACGAGTTGGTGCAGAGCGCGCTATTCCTGTAGATGTTCGCATCATGGCAGCCACCAACCGGGATCTCCGCCATGAGGTTGATTCTAATCGTTTCCGCCAGGATCTCTACTACCGGTTGAATGTCATCTCCTTGACTGTTCCGCCCTTGCGAGAACGCCGGGAAGATATCCCCGCCTTGGTCAGCCGGTTTGTAGAATTTTACCGTTCCTCCATGCGGGCAGAGATCATCGGGATTCGAGATGAGGCCTTACGGGCTTTGGTTCAGTATGACTGGCCAGGCAATGTGCGCGAACTGGCGAATATCATCGAACGCTCCATGCTCATCTGCGAAGATGATGAAATTGATCTCTGTGATTTCCCGGACGAGATTCGGACACTGGCAAAGACCTACGATTCTGAAGAAATCAGTAGCAACCCAGAAGCACCTGCCCTTGCCGACGATACGGTCGATGTTTGTGAGTTATTATGGAAAGACGCAAGGCGAATCGGCCTCGACAAGCTGGAGCGCACATATTTTACCAGACTTTTAGAAACCACCAGAGGCAGAATCCGCGAAGCAGCCCGGCGTGCCGGAGTAGATCCCCGTTCTATAAATGATAAAATGCGCCGCTATAACCTTCACAAAGAAGATTTTAAACACCGGAACCAGCCACCAAATTCTGACGCGTGAGAATGGCATAAGCTCCGTTATTTACGATGTAACCCAATAAATTTAAAGAGGTTGTGTCGGGGTTGAAATAAGTGCCCACTCTCAGGCGCACAATGGTGCTTGGGGACTATTGCTTTCCGGTGGGAACTTTTCATCAAGAACAGTGCGTACTGCTGTACCTAGTTTACGGCCGATTGATTCTGCTGCCTCGATTGCCGCCTCTTTATATTGGGTAATTAAACCTTGCTGTGTACCGTCGATGATTTCTGCAACCTCAAGCGCTGCGCGGCAGGCTTCCACCGACATGGATTCAAGAGGGATGCCGTTTTCAGAACTAGCGTAAATAATACCTTTTATAACGTCACATTGTACAGCAACCCAGTCCTGACATTTATCATTAGCAGCAACGGTAAAACCGCGCATTACCTGGACAGCACAGGCACAAATTTTCTTTAACTCCCATTTTTGTTTACGGTTACTATACAAAAGCATACTCGAAAGCATAAGATCTCTGGCAATCAGGACAACAGAAACATCCGGATCGTCCCCTTCCAGAGCTCCGTTTGCCAAGAGGCATGTGGTTCGGCCAATTGCATTCAAATCAAAACGTCTGTTCATAGTTAGTAAGCCTGTCCAATCATTTATGTAATTCATATAAGCAAATAACATACCCGTTAAGATTCACAGATTTTAGCCATTTTGAGCGGCATCTTTAACACTTCCCCTAACGAGAAAACAGCAAGATTAATAGCTAAAAAAGTGGACAAAAATCCGGATTAGTCAAGAAAACCCAAGTTACGGCACAGTTTTTACGAAAAATTCAGAATGTTTATCAAATTCATCGGTAAGACATCTCAGGTACTGTTTGCATACCGCTTTCGGGTGTTAAGCGTCCTGTTTATTATTGTGACCTGCCCCATAGGTGTATATTATCAACGATAATGGCACGAATGGGCCGTGGAATTAGTAGAGACTTCCGGCCTTTGACTTGGCTCCTTTCGGCGTTCCTGAGTTCTTTACCCTGCGGCGCGCGAGGGTGCGCTGCTTAAGCTTCTTGCGCCGCGCCAGAATAGTTTCCTTCCTGCCACACTATACATCATCATGAAATATATTGCTAAGGCTTTCAGCCTCTCGAAAAAATCTTAGAGCCCAGGATCTAATTGGCGGTTTTGAGTTAAATATGCCGACCACTAGTTACCGGCATCAAACCGACTCTAAAAGTTATCAAACCTGCAACCTTCTGTCAAACAAAGAGTTACCGCAGGACTACTTCTATGCGGGCTTGATGCGGGTAACGAGTGTATAGCAGTTGGTCGGATTTAAGGTTACACCGCTGTCGCTTTTACAGCCGTGCCGATACCTAGATGTGCTGGGTGTGGGGTATGCCTATTCTCAGCAGTAATAAGCTCTCCGGTGCTATCGCACTTATCATGCCATAAATAATTTTCGCGGGCAAAAATTGTGGGCTTGACATGGCGTTAGGGATATTATAAGTTAGCAAATAAAATCTTTTCGCAAAAAAA
>JAFGNG010000105.1 GCA_016927125.1 Planctomycetota bacterium
AACTCTCCAAAAATTAAAACCCCCAAAGAATTAACCTTTGCCGACAGAGATTTCTGTTGGAAAACAGCTTTACTGAACAAGCAGGGTAATCCCGTTTTCCCCTCCGGCACCTATGAGATTGCAGTAACGGTATCCGATTATACAGGAAACCAATCAACCGAAGCTATGCGGGTTATTGTCGATAATTAAAATAAATAAATGCCCGTAGCGCCTAACAATTTGCAAAGAGATCTAAGGCTATTTTTCATTTGATCATGAAGCCCATGTTGTTATCCTTCAAAATCTTCAGCGTCAAGGCGTGATCCGGAGTTTCCCCATAAAATAAGCTGTAGATTGCCTGCATCGAGGCTTCAATGGGAAGGGAGAACTTAAGGCTGGAGAATCTCTCCAGATATTCTTTATCCAATCCCCCTGACAGGAAAATCTGGGCACCATTTTGAGGGCTTCCGTTCTGGTTGAAGCAGATAAAAGGGCTCAGATCCAAGAGGTTGCTTGCTCGATTTTGCACAATCTCACTCTTCCTGCGTTCCCCCATCCGGTCGAAGATTATGCAGAGTTTGTCTTTAAAGTCCTTCAGGTACTGTACCTGGTTAAATCCGCCCAACACGTCTATGCCAGCCAATATCCAGATATTATAAAAAGCCATGAAAAGGGATTCATTCAGGTTTCCCCGCTTAACTTCCTCAATAACATCATTAACCTCAACGCTATATTTCTCTTTCCCATAATGCGGGCAGTTTTTGTCCTGGCAATTACCCTCCAGAAAAACCAAACCCCCGTCTTCCCTTTTCGTCAGAGGGAATTCAATCCCGCATTTGCAGGAACCATAATAAAAATAGGTTGAAGACATGGCGCCATAAGAATCCTTGAAATGCTCTTCAAGAAGTGCCCGCATTTCCCTGTTGGCCAACAGGTTTTCCCGTTTGATCTGCAAATCCTCCAGCGGCTTCATGATAAGGGGAGAGGTTTTCATATCCCTGAAAAGATGGGGCCAGAGCTGGCTGCTTAACCAACTGCTTTGTTCATTGAAGGTTTGCCCCCGGCTCACCATCTCCTGGGCATGGGCGATAAAAATTGTTAATTTATCCTGGTCAATAAACTTAAACATTTGGGGTTGTTTCTGGAACTTGTAAAACGAGTGTAAGAAATTTTCCATTTCCTCACTTGTAATCATCTGGGCTTTATTGATGGTAGTTTTACTCTGCCCCCGCAAGGTGTAGCGGGATAAACTAATGCTATTTTGACCCATGCCGGAAAGGTCAATGGCGCCGGGCCGGCTGGCGTCTTTAAAGGAAACCCGACTGCAGGGAGCGGTGATAGTACTCTCTCCCCCGTTCAACAGGCTGGGTAAGTTGGCAAGGATGTTCTCTCCCAGATCAAAAGCGTCTTCCCATTGCAGAAAACCCATATGGGAGCCGGTGGAAATCGTGCGGACATGCTTTTGCGAAAAATTTTTGCAGAAGATTTCATATGCCTCCATGTCCAGAG
The DNA here is from genome assembly GCA_016927125.1 of Planctomycetota bacterium. GTDB lineage: Bacteria > Planctomycetota > SZUA-567 > SZUA-567 > JAFGNG01 > JAFGNG01. The sequence continues at coordinate 1,489 of JAFGNG010000105.1, forward strand.
GCAGCAACTCTCTCTCTTTCAAGATATGAGTGTTGACATATTCAAGCAGAGTTGTGTTCCTGAACTCCTTTTGCAGCTTCATCAGTTCGGGAAATCTGCTCATGTAGTCATTACCTTGGGTAAGATTTAAGCAGCGGTTTTTTCAGCATTGGGCTTATTATTCGATAATACCCACCTTAGGTGATTGCCAGTTATCTGTCATGCTAAAAAATAAGTTAAGCTGTTCGCTGCAAGAGCACTTCCAGTCGGTGACGGCGGTTGCGGTTTTCATCTTCGATGACTGCGGGCTTTAGAAAACCTGTTTGCAGGCGTGTGAATTCTCGTTCTAGTACCGGAATTTCCTGTTGCAGGGTGAGTAAATCCTGGCGGATTTCTGGCCGGTTTACCAGGGTGTAATCACTACTCTGCATGTACGCCTCCAGTTGGCGTACCTTCAAATAATTATAGCGCAGTTTTAACATCATGATAAGATGTGAGATTTCCTCATGTTCTTTAAGACCGCCTAAGAATCCTATCTCCTCAGTGATTATCTTGCACTCCGCATCATAATCATAAGAGTCGTATTCCCTACCAAGATAAACCGGGGGTTGCGGGCGGTTAAGGATCTGCCAGATAGTAGTAGCTTCTCCGCTGGTGATTCCAGTTTTGGCCTTGAAATACTCGACTGTGAATGTTTCTAATTCCAGCGACTCTGCTGTCTGCAGGGAGCTTGCATAAGCCCCGATCAGAAGGTTGAAGCCGTTTAAGGGGTAGACATTCCGGATTGGATAGAACTCGCGTACCTGGTAACCCTGGTCATAATAATAGCCGTAGCCGCCGGAGGTCGACCAGGAGGTCATCACCATGCCGGAAAATTTCGAGGCGTGGCAATGGGGGACAAATTCCCGAAGATTTTTAAAATGCCTGAGCCAACCGGTGGTGAAATAATCATCCGGTGAACTGCGCAACGATGGCGCGCCCCAGAGATTATGCCCCTGTTTAACCAATTCGGCCACGCCTGGATGGAGGTCCCAACCGTAATTCCAATCAACCAGGATTATCTCTTTGGGCAGGCGGTCGCTGGCTTCGGGGTATTTCAGCACAATGTCTGCCCAGATGATCGGGATCTTACCGAGGCTGACCACTACCTCGCAGAGCATGGCTACATAATCAATAAAGAGACGGGATCGGGAATGCTGTTCGGAAAACTCCTGGCAAGCGGGGCACTTCCCCAAAATCCAGGTTTCATCACAGCCGAGGTGGAAATACTTTGATGGGTGCAACGACACCATATCTTCAAAGAGTTTGGAAAAGAGTTCGCGCGCAGCATCTGCTTTCACCGGGCAGCACTGCGAGACATCCTTGTTGTCTTCCCGCAAGTGCCGGTAGCGGTTATGCTGAAGGATATACTCGATATGGCCAAAACACTGCTGCAGCGGGATCACCTCGATCCCCATGTCGTTGCAGTAAGTAATAAACTCGCGGAGTTCTTCGCGGGTGTAAGCGTCCCGGTTAGAGATTACTGCGTGCTGCTCGTAAGGATAGCTTGCCTCCCATTCCATTACCAGTGCGTTGAGGCCCAATTCGGACATCTGCCGGGCAAACCCTTTCAAGGCATCCATGGTCATGACCTGGATGCGGAGATCAAGGTGGAAAGCTTTGACTTCAAATGCGTGCGACATTGATAAAATCCTGTCCGAACCACGGCGCTGTTTAAATAACTGGCTGCGGTTTGTTTACTCCGCAGCCAGCCTGATTGTTCAAAAAACTCGAGAACTAATTTATCAGCTTACTCCACCGCGGCGACCATTTCCTTAGAGAGCTCGGTGATCTGTTCCCAGTCGCCTTCCTCGATCATCTTGGCATTGCAGGTGGAGGAGAAGCCGACCGCGATTGCACCCGCGTCCAGATATTCCCTGGCATTATTGGCGCTGATCCCGCCGGTTGGCAGGAAGGGAACTTTCGGGAACGGTCCGCGCAGGCTCTTGAGGTAAGGCGCTCCCCCTAGGGCTCCGGCCGGGAAGAACTTCAAGGCTGCGACCGCTTCGTGTTTGGATGCTTCCATAATCTCAGTCGGGGTTGCAATGCCGGGGAAGAAGGGCAGGTTCTCTGCCAGGCAGGCATCGGCAACCTCTTGGTCAAAACCGGGTGACACGGCGAAGACTGCTCCGGCCCGCTTCGCGGCAGCAACCTGCTCAGGCTTAACCACAGTGCCAACGCCGAGAATAACGCCTTCAAGTTTGGCTACGCCCGCCAAGGCTTCTTCCCAGTCAATCGTAGTGGTAGTAACCTCCATAATGCGCAGCCCGCCCGCTATCATGGCTTCACAAGCCTTGATAGCGCCCTCCGCGCTGGGAGCGCGCAGTACTGCGACCGCCTTGTATTTTTTCACAACTTCCAGGGTTGGTGCAGTATCCATAACCTTCCTTCCTTTCAGGTAGTTAATTTTGCCGAGCCGGATTGCGGCGCGGCCTGAATTGTCCTGTGCAATAATGGCTCCCATAGTTAAACCGGGGGCAAGGTAAATGTCAAGCCACCAGCGCCGGGTTTTATCTATTTTTACTACTAAAAGCCTGCTTATACCCAAGGTTTACGGCAAACCATGGAAAAATCTCTTGACATTTTTCCCTTTCAAGGCATAGTTGTAGAACTTCAAGGTGTACTTATGGCAAGTGCGCCCTTTAAATGCGCCTGTGGGTTGAACTACCTCGCCCCGAACCTGAAGAACAGGCGTAGCTAAGCAAGCACCCAAAGACAGGAGCGCCAAAATGAGCAAGGTCTGCGAAATTTGCGGAAAACAGGTTTCCTTCGGTAAAAAATACGCCAGGCGTGGTATGGCCAAAGCCTTGGGCGGTTCCGGGCAGAAGATCTCCGGCAAAACCTCCCGTACCTTTACGCCGAACATCCAAAAAGTCCGAGCATTGACCAAGAACGGTGGGGTCAAAAGGATGCGCGTCTGCACCGAATGCATTAAAAAAGGCAGGGTCACCAAGGCCTTGGGCGCGGGCAAGCGCAACCTAACCTCTTCTCCATAAAACAGCTGTTATCAGCCTGTTTATTTATCGTCAAAGTATTGACTTCAAGGGACTGGGTCAGCCACTCCCTTTACAGACATAACTGCTTAATTTTATTATAATAATTAAGTCAGGGGGCAGTTTCCGAATCCGATTGATTAAAAACTTTAGGGTTTTATTTCTGGATTTCGGTATAATATTGTCGTCCGAATACGATTAACTTCAGACGGATCTGAATGTGGAAGGGGCAGAGTGATGGAGAAGAAACGTTCGCAGAAACGTTGGCATCTGATATATTATCTGCGCGTATTTGATCGCGATACCAATGAAATGATCGGGCACCTTGTCAATATCACTACCGAGGGCATTATGTTGATCAGCGATCAACAGATTGCGCTGGACAAGATCTTTCATCTGCGCATGCTCTGGCCAACAGAAGGCGGAGAAACCGAAGAACTCACCTTTGACGCGAAGAGCGTCTGGTGTGGCAATGACGCCAATCCTGATTATTTCGATACCGGCTTCAAACTCATTGACCCCTCCTCCGGGCTTTGCGATCAAATCCGCCAGGTGGTTATGGAACTCGGGTTAGCCGATTAGTGCTTCCTAAAAATAACCGGCAGTAGTTTTGAATTAACATTCTGTTTCCGATAACGGCGGCTAAGCAACCGCCTTTTTTTATCGCTATTCTTTATGGTTTTGAAGACGGGCAATCTGCTGGTCAAACTTCCGGTATGAATTACTTCAAATAGCTGGCCCTGTCATTCGCTCCGTCAATCCATCTCCGGGTCAAGCTGCTCAAGCCCTTCCCTGAGAAGATAATAATGCACGCCATTGCCGGCAGGCGATAACGGATGGATCCCATCACAACCATATGCAGCAGCGCGATAGTAATCACCGGCACCAGGGGCAGCCAGGCATATCGCCAGTGGCGGCGGGTGCGCCAGAGTCCGTAAAACGCTAGTAGCATTACTGGGACATAGCTGCAGAAGAGCGCGAGTTGGTGGGGTAATGACTGCGCCTGTTCATAATTTGGCAGCGGGCTCCAGGTGCGGAGGAATTTCTTAAAGCTCAGTCGCAGGAATTGTGCGGGATTATCAATGATCCATTCTATTGCCGCCTGCT
>JAFGNG010000106.1 GCA_016927125.1 Planctomycetota bacterium
GAAGGTTTTGAAGGCAAGGGCCGAGAGGAGGCTCAGCTTGTGCGCGGAATCAATGCCGCCGACATCGAAGGTCGGATCCGCCTCGGCATACCCCAGGCGCTGGGCCTCGGCCAGGGCGGTATGGTAATCCTGGCCGTGTTGCTGCATCTGGGTCAGAATGTAATTGCAGGTGCCATTGACAATCCCGAGGATGCAGGAAGGGTGGTTGGCCACGAAGCCGTCGCGGATCGCCTGGACTATCGGGATCGCGCCGCAGACCGCGGCCTCGAAGAGGAGCGGCACGCCTGCTTCCTTGGCGAGCGGAAACAATTCTTTGCCGCGTTCGGCCAGGAGTGCTTTGTTGGCGGTGATCACCCCCTTGCCCGCCTTGAGCGCGGCCTGGACAATCTCGAAGGCAATGCTGGTGCCGCCGACCAGCTCCAGCACGACCTGGATATTATCATCCGTGATGATATCTTTGAAAGATGAGGTAATCCGCGCCTGGGGTACGCCCAGCAACCGGGGGCGGCCGGTATCAATATCGGCAACCCGCAGCAATTCGAGCGGAATCCCCGCGCGCTCGGCAAGGTAATCCTGCTTTTCAGAAAGGATCTGGATGACACCGCCGCCGACCGTGCCGGCCCCGACAATTCCGATGCCCAGTGCTGGTTTACCCATTCTATCGGTTCCTTTAATCAGTAGGTTGACACAATCTTTCCCGAGCCCTGCCCGGGCGGAGCGGACAGGGTAAAGCCCGCCGCTTAATCATATAATCATAATTAAATGTAATAGAAGTGGATACAGACTGTCAAGGATTTAGGGTGGGTGAACAGGTTATGACGGAATGGCCTAATCCTGCTCGGTGGGCCCCCTTCTAAATAGAGAATAAATCTTTTTCTTTATAATCTCCTGTAAAGATACTATCATTCCCTGGCTCAAATTAAGAAGTGGCCTGATTTGACTTGGAGAAAAATTTATGAAATCTCCCCGCCGTGACAGTCTGTTGATTTATCTCCTGCCAATGTGCATGGACATTGTTCTTGGCCTTACCATCGTGGTCTCTCCCTTGCGAGCGGCGGACTGGATGGGGGCGAGTTATTTCCAAGTTGCGGCTCTCAGCGCGGTGTGGGGGATTTTTTATATGTGCTGCGCCCCGGTGGTGGGACGCCTGCTTAAACGCCCGGCGATGGCCTCGAACCTGATGCTGCTGGCTTGCGCGATCAATCTCACTGTCTGCGGCCTATTCGTCCTCTTTCCGGGACTTACCGCTATGTACTTCCTGATGGGGCTGAACGGGTTAGGCACTGCCATCTTTTTCACCTCCTTCCAGGTTTTTATGAAAGCTTTTAACCTCGACCAGAGCAAGAGTGTCGCTTACTCAACCGGCCTCTACATCTTCGCCTGGAGCAGTGGCATGTCGCTCGGGATGTTGTTGGGCGGACAATTTGTCGGGATGGGCCTGCCCACCGGAAGCTACCAGGAACCGGTCGGCTGGATGTATGCTTACCTGCTGGGGGCGATCTGCGTGATCATAACTGCGCTCGGTGTCTGGTGGTTTAAACCCCGCGCCCGGGGCGCCAAGGCTGATGTTCCCGCTACCTCCCCAAACCTTTTTCCATCCTCGACACCAACGGCAATCGATTACGCCAAACAGCCCGACCTGGCCTGGCTGGGCTGGTTAAGCTGCGGAGTGGCGTTTTTCTGCATGGCGATTTTGCGCAACACCTTCCTCAAGGCAGGGCTGGACTTCGGGCTGAGCGCCAGCGGCCGCGGGAATATCTTGTTTTTGATCCTAATCACCCAGGCGTTGGTTAGTTTACTGCTCTGCCGCAGCCGGCTCTGGATATACCAGGCCCGGTGGGTGGGGTTGTTCGGGCTTCTGGGGGTGGCAGGGATCCTCTGTTTCGCCTTCGGCGACAACCTGGGCGCGTTTATCACCGGAGGCTTTCTGACAGGTATTTTTTGCGGTGCTTACTGTTTTTACCTGGTCTTCCACTCCTTGATCCACCCGGTACATAGCGCTAAATATATTTCGATTAATGAAGCAACGGTAGGAGTCAGCAATGTCGCTGGTGCTTTAATCGGGGGGAGACTGGCTGACTGGCTTGGTTTCCAGAGCCCCTTGTTGATTGCTGCCGGGATAATTGCCGCAGTCATCCTCCTGCAGATCATTATCCACCGGCGAAAACCCGCGCTTTTGTAAGATGGTGACAGGCATTATAAGTCAGCAACGAAACCGCACAATCCAGAGGGGCCGGATAAATAAAACACCCGGCAAACCAAGGCGTTACCGGGTGTTAGTGGTGATGGTGGCGAGAGCTGGATTCGAACCAGCGAAGGCTTAGCCAACAGATTTACAGTCTGTCCCCTTTGACCGCTCGGGAATCTCGCCAAAACGCTGAGACGCTTTACCTGTGCGTATCTCATAATTTTGAGGGGGGCATTATAACCAGATCCCTGCCGCCCTGTCAAGTTTTCTTCCTAACTGACAATAAAACCTTGAAATTACGTCTTACTCCAGGATCCGGGCTTCACTGCCGACAATCAGGATACCATAAACCTCTTCCACATCCTTGTTATGCATACGGATACAGCCATTGCTGGTAGTCCCGGGGATGCTCTCCGGCAGGGTGGTGCCGTGGATGCCGATCCCAGTGCTCGGGCCGGTGCCGTTAAAGCCAATCCAGCGGGAGCCAAGGATATTTTTTGGATTATTGCTGTCATAAACCTGGTTGGTTGCCGGGTCGGTCCATTGCGGGTTCGGCGCCTTGATGGTGATGGTGTAATTTCCAGGAATAGTCTTGTCGCCGCCATGGCAGATGGGATATTGCTTGAGCCACTTGCCGTTGTGGTAGAGGGTCAGCGTCATCGCGGACTTGTCGATCACCGCCTTGGTCAGAACCGAAGAGAAGCGGATGATTTTAAGGTTTTGCCCGGGGCGAATGTAATTGCCGGGCAACCGGTTAATGGCAATGATACAGTCGTAATGGACTTCAAAGCGCTTGGCAATGTTGGCCAGGTTATCATTCTCGCGCACGGTGTAATATTCTGCATCCTTGCAGGGGGCGGTACTGAAGACTAAGCGGGCGTTCAGTTTATTCAAGCGCTGGATGATCCGGGCCTTATCCGCCGGTGAGATGAGCTTGGCCTTATCCATCCCGATTGCGGTGGAGTAGGCGTTGCGGACCACCTCCCAGTTTTCATAGACCGGGGCCTGCTCGCTGCAGTAGCGTTCATACCAGATGTCCGCTAAGACCAGGGCTGACAAGCGCCCGCCCCAGGAGGAGCCGAATTTTTCATAAGCTTGCTTCCATAATTCCAGCGCTTCTTCTTCCTGGCCCTGCCTCTGCCGCAACCAGCCCAGGCGGTAAATCGCAAGCCCCTCATGGGCGGTGCCGGCATATTCCTGCTTGATCTCCAGCAGGAGTTCTTCCAGCTTGGCGTTATTGCCCGCTTTCTCCAGCGCATCCACCTCTTTCCATTTTGCAATAATCTGAGTGGTTTCCGGGGAGGTTACTGCCTGCGCGCCTTCGCCAGGCTTCTCAATCGGGAAGAGTTCTTCCGTGGGGCCTTCTTCAATGTCCTGGATAGTACCTCCGTCGGCGCTGGTATCCCCGGTTGCCGGAGTTCCGCCCAGGGGGACGCTGTCCGACGGGGTCTCTTCCTGGGTAAAGGTGCTGGTAAACCAGTTATGGATATCTTCTGAGAAATAAGAGTAGAGCAGGTAGCCACCCGCCCCCAGGATAACCAACAGGACACAAAGGACAATGAAGCTGCCCACGCCCTTGCCTTTCGGCCTGCGGGGAGCGCCCCTCCCCAGCATGATCATTTCCTCCCTATTGAGCGGCATGGCATTACTCCTCAATTATTAGAAAGCAGGTTTTGGGATTACTAATATTTCTCTATCCCGACCGGTTCCACCGGCTGGTTTTTATCGAGCAAGAGCACTTGGTCAAAATACAGGTCATCCTCACGGTTGGCAAGGGTCAGCGTGTGGGTGCTGCCTGCTTCGAGCCGGGCGGTGAGCGGAATCCGCGCGGTGCCGAGTTGCAGCCAGATCCAGCGGGGATTCTTCTTATCCGAATTACCCTGGACCGTCCCCAGGAATTTGCCATCCAAGGCGATATCCAAACTGTCGCCGCATTCGTCGCTCCAGCGAACGCGGACCCAGGCGGTATATTCTGCAGTTTCAGGCACTTTGAAGCTGACGCTGGCATACCCCGGGTAGAGGGCTTCTGGATACCCTTTTTTATATTGCGCGGTTTCCTTCTTTTCATTCACCTTTTCCGGGCCGAGGTAACAGCATTTTCCATGGGAGGCGCCTTCTATCCCGGTAGCAATGGAAACGGGTAGCTCGATCTCATCCACGTCCTCAGCTTCCAGCAGAATCCGCGCCCTGGGGGTATCGGAAATCATAACAATATCGATAACATCTTCGGCGGCTTCGGGTTGGGAAGATTCTGACTCTTGAGGTCTAGCGTCAATGGCAAGAAATAAAAAGACCATGGCAGCTAAGATTATGGCAACCGTAATAATTATTTTCATAAGTCTCTCTTTGATCGTGGGTTCGATTTAACAGTTCCATAGCAATAGTATCTGTTTACGCAGATAAGGTCAAGGCGGATAAATCCGGAGATCCTGTATTATCTTAATGTTGCCAGGAATCGATGCTCCCTCGTGGTTTTATTGTTATTACCAAACTTAACCCTTTCGGTTAGTGAGGGTAAGGTAATAAAAAGCGGCCGCAGGGGATTACCCTGCGGCCTTAGGGGATTGAATAGTTTATTACTTCTTCCAGCAGGTTATTTGCGCCGACGCGCAAGGACAGCCAGTCCACCGAGCGCCAGGAGCGAGAGGGTGGCCGGTTCCGGCACACACTCATGCCAGATTTCGCCGCTGATTACAACATCAGTCCCCATGACATCAATGGAGATCCATTCCGGGTTGAATTCCCGGATCTCCTCATAGAAATTAATTGGATTATCAAATGGATCTGAGCCAGGGCCAAAACCAGGGATCTCCATCCGCCCGATCATCAAATCCTCTTCTCCTACCGGGATGAGTTCAGGCAGGGGCGGACCTGCAATCCCCATGGATTGCCACAGCGGTGTCGCCCAGTTAATGACAATGTCTACAGTAGAATCCGCTGCTGTGGGATCGATGACAATGGTACCCCAGATCTTTTTCCAGCGAAGGGGATCAAAGGGGCCGTTATAGAACCACTGGTTGATCCACTCGCTGGGGTAAGTGTACCAGGCACCTGTCCCATCAGGGTAACCTGTTCCCCCACCCTGGACAATCTCACCATCAGGGCCAAGCTGGATGTAGAAGGTATCATAAAACTCTTGCGCAGAGGCCGGCATTGCCAAGAAGAGGAGCACGGCAATGGCAGCGCTCAGAATCATCAGCTTTCTCATCTCACTAACTCCTTATCAAATAAAAAAACAAGCCGTAGGAATTCGTGATTGCCGATTCACCTGTGAAATCAAATAACCTTTCGATTCATGCAAAGCCCTCCTGATAAACCCATTAGGAACAATAGCTGTTCTTCACAAAATGCAAAAATGTGCGGAAAAGCGGATTTTTAGACTGAGTTTGAGAAACCGTGATGTTTTATCCTGACTTAATAAAAGATGTGATCAAAAATGAATATTGTCAAGGCGATTATGGGCTTTTTTTAGCAAATTTAGAGAGGGTTAAACTGTTCTTTTCAAGGTGTAATTGTGTGGATGGGAAAACGGAGATCGCAACGCCTGATTACCTCGGATGTAATATACCCGGGCCGCAGGAGAATTCCTGCGGCCCGGGTGATTTTAACAAATTCTTGGTGCTGTTTTGCTGGTACCAGCAAAACCGGCTTACTTGCGACGACGCGCAAGCACCGCCAAACCGCCAAGAGCCAGAAGCGACATGGTTGCCGGCTCCGGGAGGCACTGGTGCATAATGCTGCCGGTGATGGCAACATTGTAACCCATGACATCGATGGAGATCCATTCCGGATTGAAGGACATAATATCAAACGCGAATACCAGCGGATCGCCCGGCAGCACAAGGCCAGCGGTGGAGTCGAAGCTGTAAATTAATTCACGGCCGATATAGAGTTCTTCCATTTCCGGTGGGAAATCCCAAGGCAGCGGCGGAGCCGGCCAACCCGGACGATCGAGGTGCCATTCCGGGGTAGCCCAGTTGATTACGAAGTCGACAGCATAGTCAACGCCGATGGGGTTGATCTGTACGCAACCTTCAATGTGCTTGTAACGCTCGGGATCAAACGGCCCATTGAAGAACCATTCATTGATCCAGCCGGTTTCATACAAATACCATGTGCCGTTTTCATAGCCAGTGCCGCCACCCACAAGCATCTCGCCATTGGGACCAAGTTCGATGTCATAGCAATCATTGAACGTTTCAGCCCTTGCCGGCATCACTGCAAAAAGCATAATCACAGCGATGAAGGCAAACAGTACCGCAAGTTTCTTCATCATACCCACCTCCTTTTTTCCAACTTCTCCCAATAATTCCACCAGCCTGTGTGGAATACTGCACAATTATTTCCAAAGTATACAAATACCCTATCAGTAACTCTCTTAACAACTATGAAGAAAAGAGTTAACACCTGTAAATGTAATTTATTATGTATAACTCCATGGTGTTATGTGTCAAATTAAACATAACCCACGAAACTACATGCGTCAAGTCGATTTTAAAACCAGAGATAATAAATGGCATAATACTGATATTAAGCAATAAGATAAGGTCTGAATTAAGGGTGAATTAGAAAATCATTAAAGCCGCAATTTTGTGAAAATTTCGCAATAACCTGACAAAAACCGCTTATTTTTGGCAATAAATTCAGAATATTAGCTTAATTTCGTGATTATTTTGAGTATAGGATCCAAGTTTATAATGAATTGATTGTAGTCAAAGCAATATCAAAAAATTTGATCTTTCCGATCTTAGTTGAAAAATATAATGGTTTTTATGTAAAACCTAACTGGCGGTGTAACTGCAGGTAAGAGTCAGTAGGTATGGCAATACAGATAGCCAGTTGTGATGCCGGCTGGTTAGCCGGGAGGCCAGGCAAAGTCGCGCCCGCCGAGAATGTGAAGGTGGAGGTGGGGTACGAGCTGGTTTGGCCTCTTTCCACTGTCGATTACGGTCCGGAAGCCTTCTTTGCAAAGCTCTTCCTGGCGGGCGATGTGCCCTACCATTTCCAACAGGTGCCCCATTAGCTCACAATCCTCACTCCCAGCCTGATCGAGACGCGCGAGATGCTTTTTAGGAATCAACAGGATATGGGTAGGCGCCTGGGGTTCAATATCGCGGAAGGCCAGGCAGAGATCGTCTTCATAGACTTTTTCGGAAGGAATCTCACCGGCAATAATCTTGCAGAAGATACATGCGGGATCCTTTTCCATAATAAATCCCCCTATTCGCTGGCAGGTGGCAACAGAGGTTTCTGTTGCGGGATGGAGAATTGCTTTTGCAGCTTGCGAATCAATTGCGCGGCGACGCTGTCGCCCCGGGCAAGGTTCCTGGCGTTTTTAATCGCGCAGAGAACGGTGGCATGCGAGCGGCCGCCGAAGTATCTGCCGATTTCGCTGTAGGATGCCCCTGTCACCTCCCGGGCAAAGATCATGGCCACCGCGCGAGGAGTACGGATCCGAGCAGTCCGGGAACGCCCGATCAACTGCTCAGGTGTCATCCCGAAGGACTCGGCAACCGCTTCGACCACGGTGGACATGCCCGGCGCGAGGTTGACTTCGTTCTCAGTCAATTCCGGCGGCTGCAGGATTTCAGTAACCGCCTGGGAGTTAAGCTCAATATGGCTAATCCTGGAAATCGCCGCTAACTGGCTGATTGCCCCTTCGAGTTCGCGCACGCAGCCGGTGAAAATCCCGGCAACCAGCTCTGCTACTTCTTCGGTGAGTTGCAACCCCCGTTGCGCTGCTTTGGCCTGGATAATCTTTACCCTGGTTTCAAGAGTGGGGGAGTCGAGCTTCAGAACCAGGCCACCGCAGAGGCGTTGGGCCAGCTTCGGGTGCAAGCCAGTGATCTGGCGGGGATGCTGATCAGAAGAAATAATCACCTGCTTACCTTGGTTGAGAAGTTTATCAAAGACATGCAGAAACTCCATCTGGGTTTTTTCCCGCTTACCCTGGGCAATGGCATGCAGGTCATCCATCACCAGTAGATCGCAGCTTTGGAAACGGTTGAGGAAATGATGGCGCCGCTTCTCTTCAACCGCTTTGATAAAACTGCGGGTAAATTCTTCAAAAGAGGTATAAAGAACTTCGAGTTCGCGGTCCCGCTCGCGAACCGCATTGCAGACGCCCTGCAGGAGATGGGTCTTACCCAGTCCGCTCCCCCCATAGATTACCAGGGGATTGAATTCCGCGGGGGAATCCACCACCCGCCGGCAGGCCCCAAAGGCCAATTGGCTGCCAGAGCCGATAATGAATTTCTCTAACCTTAATTCATTATTTAAATTATGCCTGCGATAGATTGCCTGCGGCTGCTTGATTTCCACCTCGGGAACAGATTCCCGGGGCAATTCGATATCTGCCTGATTTTTTCGAAGTTCCTTAAAAGGCTTGGCAGCAATCCGGAATTCAATGGTGGGATGGATGTGATGGAGATCGGCAAAAACTTCCCGAATGGTTTTTAGATAATGATCGTGGAGCCACTCTTTAATAAAGATGCTGGCCACGCCGATGGTGATTTCTTCCGGGGTA
>JAFGNG010000107.1 GCA_016927125.1 Planctomycetota bacterium
TGCTGCCAGCCGCCTGGCGGAGAGCTTCTGCCGTTCCGGACATGAGGTGACCCGCCTGGTGGCCCGCGCCGATGGCGAGGTTCATTCCTGGCGAACCAGGGTAATCTCCGGGGTCTGGACCGATTCCATCTCCGGACGCATGATCAGCCGTTTCTGCCCCCCCCCGATCCAGCGCCGTTGGTTCCGCCGCCGGGCGGTGAAGGTTCTGAATGACATCCTGGCGGAGATCGCTCCCGAGATTATCAATGTCCATAATCTCCACCAGGCCGCGCAGGTCGGCTGGTCGCATGAATTCCTCCGCGACTCGCTCCACCACGCGCCGACGGTCTGGACGCTGCATGACGCCTGGAGCTTTACCGGGGCATGCAGCTATCCGGGTGAATGCCAGAGCTTTACCAAGGCCTGCACCCCGGAATGCCCGCACCCCACCAGTGAATTCTTCCAGGCGTACCCCGAGGAGATCCACCGCGCCTGGGCGCTTCGCCAGAGCGTCTTCCAGGAAGCTAAAAAGTTGGTCGCCGTCTCCCCTTCGAATTGGCTTGCAGAACAAGCGAAGACGGGGTTATGGCGTGACCACCGGGTCGAGGTGATTGCCAATGGTATTGATCTCATCACCTTTTGCCCCATGGAAAAAGAGCTTGCCCGCACCCGCCTGAAAATTGTAACCACCGATCCGGTATTGCTGGTCGCCGCGCATGTTCTTAGCGATCCGCGCAAGGGCGGCGAACTGCTTCGGGATGTCTTTGAAAGGCTCAACCGCCCCCTGGCCGTCATTACCCTGGGGCAGGGTAAGTTTGGTCATCTCCCCAAAAATGTCCACCTGCATACGCTCGGTTATTTGGAGGAGCAGGAGAAGATTGTTGCCGCTTACAATGCGGCGGATCTTCTCTTGTACCCCGCGCTCGCGGATAACCTGCCCAATACCGTGGTGGAAGCGCTGGCCTGCGGCACCCCGGTAGCCGCTTTCAAGGTGGGGGGATTGCCGGAGATGATTGATCCCGGCAAGACCGGTTGGCTGACCACCGATATCAGCGCCCTGGGATTTGCCGGGCTGCTTGAACGGGCGCTCCGGGAGCTTGACTCCGGGGTGGATTTCCGCACTCCCTGCCGGGAGGCCGCGCGAACCCGGTATGATATCACCCTCCAGGCTGGACGCTACCTGGAGCTCTTCAAATCCCTGCGGGAAGAACAATTTCCCTCTTAACCCTTCTGTGGAATCTCGTTACCCGTTCGGGTCTTTATTGGCAATTATATGCGCGTAGTCGGGGGTAAGTTCCCCGGAGGCGAGCAGGGATTTTTCCAGGTTGATCAGCATGGCCAGCACCTCCCGGTCGGCAGCGCTTTCCAGGTTGAAGTTCTCGAAAAATTTATTCTCCAGGATATAAAAGAGGATGCTGCCATTATAATAGCGGATCTCAACCTGGGAAAATGCAAAGCTGATCGCGGGCAGGATTTCCGCCGAGTTTACGCACTCGGAGGGATCAATCCTCCGGGTCCGCTCCGAGGCTTCATCCCAGACCTTGCCGAAGTGAAAGCGGCGGTGGCTGCCGGCATCCAGCCAGCGGAAGAAATTATACAATTTCCTTTTCAACCAGGGCCAGGATGCCGGTGGCATAAAGTCTGCCACCGGGGCAAAGGCGGGTTGCCGGTGCAGGAGCCGCAGGAATTTATACAGCCCGCTCTGCCAGGCGCTGTCGCGAAGCTGCGGCGGGATAAAGGTGCCTTCGCTCATGCTTCTCAGGCGCGCGGGGATGAGGTGGATCGCCGCGTTGATCAGTTCCCGCTGGCGGTATGGCAGTTGGCGGTAATTCGGCCCGATATATTCGTTGCAGACAAAGACCCCCCCCGGCTGCAAGGCGCGCTGGATGCGGGCAACCACCTGCCGGGGATCTGCCAGGTGGTGCATTGCCCCGTTCGCCCAGATGAGATCGTATTCTTCTTCGCCAAAGTCTTCCTCATTGAGGTCGGCAGTGCGGTATGCAAGGTTTTCCAAGCCCGCTTCTTTCGCCAGTCGAGCGGCCTCGGCGACGGCTTGACTGCTGAGATCCAGCCCGAGGCAATGTTTAAAAACTCCCATTCCGGCCAAGCGGCGTTCCAGGTGGCCGAAGCCGCAGCAGAGGCTGAGGCATTTTTGCACCGGAATTTTATCCCTGAGGTAATTCTCCACTGTCCAGCTTTCGCTCCAGTCCGGCCCGGCACTGGCTTCCTCCCGGCCGGAGAGGCAGCTTAAGAGGTATGGGCGTAGCGGGGGGAAATTAAAGAAGGTTTTTTCCTGGGGATGCCGTGTCTGACCCCAATGCTCCGCGACCTTGGCAAGTTGCGGTGGCTTCATCGGGATTAACCCTGCACGGAAATGCCGGTGCGTTCTTCGGCTGGGGGTGGCGCATCTTCTGCCTGGGGTAGAGTGCTGCCGGCAGATTCATTTTCAGCAGTTACTTCAGGAACTGCGCCTTCCCGGGTTGGCTCAGGGTTGACCTGCCCTTCTTGATCCGCTTTGACAATCGCCTCGGCCCAGGTGGCGCGCAGCTCGCGCAGGATGTTCTGCACCGGGTCGAGCAATTCTTCGGAATGTTGGATATTTGCTTCCACGAGCTGGCGGTAGCAGAAGCCGTAGAGCCTCGACATGTTTTCAGCTATCTCCGCGCCCTTCTCCCGGTTGAGGGAATAGGTCAGTTCCAAGATGATCTCTTGCGCGCGAATCAGCGACTTATGCGCGGTCTCGATATCTTTGGTCTGCCAGGCCTTGCGCGCGGTTTCAATGAAACGGATCGCGCCGTCAAATAGCATCAGCACCAATTGCTGCGGGCTGGCGGTCAGTACCTGGGTCTTGAGGTATTGGTTCTGCGGGTTTGGCGCCATGATATAATCTTCCTTCCCGATGCCGCGTCTGCATCATTTATAATATTGTTACTTATAGTATCGGACGTGTGTTGCATTATGTCCAATTGCTTTTTGCCATTTTTTGGACTTTATGCCAAACAGGTAGTCCCCCCCTCTCCAGAAATCATTCTGGCTAAGGAAAAAACCCAGGGATAAACCGAAGCGGTTTATCCCTCAGCATCGATCAGCATTCCCACAACTTCGTTGATCCGCGCCATCACCTCCATGGCCTCCTCCGAGGGGATGGTCTTGACCACCTCGTCGGTGCTCACATTAATCACCTGCGCATAGAGATCGCCGGATTGTTCGAAGATCGCGAAACGGATGGACTTTCTGAAATTATCCATCACCGAGTTAAGCTCGCGGAAGGCTTCCTTGAGCGCGTTCTTCTGGCGTTCGGTGAGAGGCTCTTCCTCCGTCTTGCTCTTCTCCAGCTCCTTGATAGAAGCATCGAGCTGGGTGGCCTGCTTGATTTCCTGTTCGGCGACAGCGCTGGATGACGCCTGGGTGGCGCGATCGATCTGAGCGGCGGTTTCAGACGCCCGCGGGGTTACGCTCGATAATTCCACGAGTGATATAGGTTCAGCCATTTTACTTCCTCCATGCTTGCGCTAATTGCGCTTCAAAGGATACCGGCGGGCGGGGCGGATGACCCCGCCCACCGGTCCTTAGGTCTTGCTTTACCTCAAACTACCGAATTCCGGGCTGCTATTACCCTAACAGTTGCAGCACGTTCTGGGACTGGACATTGGCCTGGGCCAGCATCGCGGTGCCGGCCTGAACCAAGATCTGGCTCCGGGTGAACTCGGTGGTTTCCGATGCCATATCCGCGTCGCGGATATCAGACTCGGTCGCAGTGATGTTCTCAATCGCGACCTGCAGGCTATTGGCATTGGTTTGGAGCATGTTCTTCTGGAACGCACCCATGCGGGCGCGCAGGCTGGCAACGTCTTCAATGGCCTGGTCAATGATCTTGAGGGCCTTGATCGCGTCCACCGCCAGGCTGGCATAACCGCCGCCCAGCATGCTCGCCAAGCTCAGCGTCTTGGTCTCTTCCACCCCGGTATTATCGAAGTCATCGGTGAATGCCATCTTGCCGATGTTCGCTACCGACATGGACTGCATGCTGTAAACGGTCCGCTCCTGATCGCCGGAACCTTCACCCAACTGGAACTGCATGCCGCCGGTGAAGTTTTCCAGGTCCTCACGGGAGTTGATGCCCGCGTTGAGGTGCAGGTTGCTCTCGCGCATCAACTGGCCAACGCAGGCGGAACCGTATGAAGAACTGTAGCCCACCTGGGCAATGGTGGTGAAGCCAATTGAACCTTCCCGGAAGGCAAGGTGCGCGCTGATGTCAGCGGTCGATGCCTCCGCGGTCAGGCCATCGGTGAAGATGTCCTGCCCGTTAACGCCAATCAGGCCGCCGGTGCCCCGGCTCTCGCCGGTAATCACGCCTTCGGTTGCATCCAGGTTGACATAGCCGGTATTGGGATCGGCGTCGTCATCCAGGGGATTATAGTAATCCCACAACTGTCCTTCCAGCGCCTGCAGGCGGACAAACCCGCCGATTCCATAATCCTTGGCATAGGTGCGGATTGCCTGCTCAAAGGTCAGGGTGCTGGTGCCGACTTCAACATCAGCGATCGCTACCATATCGATGGCAGCGCGCAGGCCGGAGTCGTTTTCTTCATCCAACACCATGGTGTCGCCGCTGGCAATATTGGCGGTGCCTGTCCACGAAGCTACCAGGGACTCATCGGACAGATCGCTGCTGGAATAGATACTGATGGCATCTGCGACGCCATCGGCGCCGACGTTATCCTCGGTTACCAGATACAGCTTGCCATCGGCATCGGTGTTAACGCCCAGGTCGAGTCCGCTGAAGGCCATAGTGTCCAGGCCGTCTACATCGCCATTGATGCTGATACCGGCATCGGCATCGATGCCACCGGAAAGGTAGGTACGGCCTCGGGCTTCAACCACTCCACCACCACCAACTACTGTTGGCGCAACCAATGCGACTGCCGCGGTTGAAGCGGTGATCGCAGCAGCTACAAGGGTCGCTGTGGAGGCTGCCGTATCGATATTACCATCCGAATCGGTGGCAAGGTAAACCGTTATCGCCTTGCCATTGACCGAAACTGACAGGGACTGGTTCTCCGCACCGGGATCAACCAGCTCCACCGAGATATCATTGCCGGCGCTGCCGACGTAGGCTGCCTGGGCAGTGAAGATTAAGCCGCTGGTAGAACTGCCGCCGCCGAAGAATAGCTCTGCCGAGCGATCCGAGGTGGAGAAATCCTTGGTATGGGTGGCAATTACCACATCCAGGTCGGTGAAGTCATTGGTATCATCAACAATAGCAATCGTTGCCGCCAATCCGGATTCATTCCGCTCGGAAATGGTGACCGTACCGGCAGCCTCGGCAAAGGTTCCGGCGCCAACCAGGTCCTGATCGCGGAAGGTCCCGTCAGCTTGCTTGGGCCCTTTATAGAGATTGAGGGTGTAAGTGCTTGCCACGGTGTCATGCGTAACCTCAACATACATCCGGCCCTGACCATCAGTATGCTTGCCCAGGATCGGCTCATTCAACCAGGTGATATCGGTGATGCCCTGGACAGTAATATCGGTCTGGCCAAAGACAATAGATTGGTTACTCTCAATCACTGAGTCGTTATCCGGATCCGAGGCGCCATATTCAATACCTGCAGCACTCTGGTTGCGCATGGTAAAGCCAGCCTTTGCCAGCACCAACTGCGCGCCCACGCCGGTGGAATCGCTGACATTGTTGATGGAGTCAGCAATGGCGGAGAGGTCGCTGCCGGTGGCGAAGCTGAACTGGCGGGAACCTTTGTTGCCAGTGATGATAAAGCTCTGGGCGGAAGAAAGGGTATTGTTATCCCGGTCAATCTCGTTGAGGCTGCCGGTGCTGACCCCTGTCTCCATGAACCCGGAGGTTGCCTGGGTAGTCATCTTCGATACGTCCGCGGTATCGGCCAGGCCGGTGAAGTTGATCGACGCGGTTACGCCAGCCAGCTTGAAGACCTGGTCAATGCGGGTGTAAGTAGTATCGATGATGGTATTACCCTTCTCGCGCACTGAGTTGTACAGCAGTGACTGGGCGCCGTTGAGCAGGAACTCATCGCTGTACTTGGTGGTGTTGGCAATGCGATCAATAGTCTGAATCGAACTGTCAACCTCCGCCTGGTCGGCAGCGATCTGGCTCGGGCTGGTGACGCCGTTGTTGGCAGCATGGATCGCCAACTGCCGCATGGTCCTGAGGATTTCATTCATCTCGTTGAGCGCGCCCTCGGCAATGCCGATAACGTTCATCGCTTCCTGGGTGTTGCTGACCGCTTTCTGCAAGCCAGTAACCTGCGCGCGCAACTGTTCAGAAATAATCAGGTCTGCCGGGCCGTCTGCGCCGGTGTTGATCCGGTAGCCGCTTGACAGCTTCTGCAAACTCTTGCTGAGTGCCCGGTTGGAGTAATTCAAATTGCGAAGGGTATTAATTGCGGAAATGTTATGGTTTACTACCATACTCATGACGTTTTCCTCCATGAAAACGTAGGTGCGGCGACATCCTTGCCGCCGGGGTCCGCTGCTGCATCCATGCGGGGCGCGGTCCCTCTATCCCCGGGGTTATTTTTTTAAGGTGGTCAGTCCCCGCCCACCCTTCAAATCATTAGCACTCCCTCCTTCCCAAACCTTACCTTCGGTTACATTATGGCCTTGCTTATGCGCCTGAAGTTCATCGCATAACTGCCAAGCAGAATTGTAATGTAACCCCCCCAATAAGATGACTGGTAATGCATGAAACGATTTACCAGTTAGCTGCACTTAGCAGCGCTTACTTAAATTATCGGTCGCCAAGCCTTTATCTTTAGATGTTTTCGGTTTTTTATTGCCATGTTTCAGCAAAACTCAAGGCCTGTAAGCCATTATTATATATCAGGTTATAATCTGACCCTTAACCTGCCGCCCGCAGAGGCTGGTATTTCCGCTAATATTATTTCCAAAAAAGCATGGTTTTATCCAAACCAGCGGAGATTCTGTTATACAGGTTTCACTCTCAACTGCTATCAAAAACTTCAGAAAAGCGTTGCGGAGATTTTCAGCCAACTTATAATTCTTCCCTACCAGACCACCCCGCAGATTGATTGAAACCATAGCGGGGATTATTTATTGTCTCCACGGGAGTATAAATCTTTATGCAGTATGAAACTGTGATTGGCCTTGAAGTCCACGTGCAGCTCTCCACCCAAACCAAGCTCTTCTGCTCCTGCCGCAACCGCTTTACCCACGAGATGAACAGCCAGGTCTGCCCGGTCTGCCTCGGGCACCCGGGGGTGCTGCCGGTCCTCAACCGCGAGGCCTTTGAGCTCGGCGTAAAAGCCGCTTTGGCCTTAAACTGCAAGATCGCGACCTTCACCAAATTCGACCGCAAGCACTACTACTACCCGGATCTCCCGAAAAACTACCAGATCAGCCAGTATGATCTCCCCTTTGCCGAACATGGCTATCTTGACGTTGAGATCAACGGCGCCACCAAGCGCCTCGGCATTACCCGCGTCCACCTGGAAGAAGACGCGGGGAAACTAATCCACGGCGTCAACAGCTCCACGGTAGATTTGAACCGCACCGGCACGCCGCTGGCCGAGATTGTGAGCGAACCGGATATGCGCAGCCCCGAGGAAGCGCGTGAATACCTGATGCTGCTGCGCCAGACCCTGCGCTACGTGGATGTCTCCGACTGCAACATGTCCGAGGGGAGCCTGCGCTGCGACGCTAATATCTCTATCCGGCCGGTTGGCCAGCAGGAACTCGGCGTCAAAAACGAGATTAAGAACATGAATTCCTTCAAGGCGGTGGAAAACGCTCTCGGACTCGTCCGCGACGAGCTTATCGCCATGACCGCGGCCGGGGAGGAGATCAAGCAAATCACCTGGGGCTATTCCATCGACGACGCCACCATTTTCAAGATGCGCACCAAGGAATACGCCAA